>JANOTW010000636.1:0-5261 GCA_031416575.1 Ferruginibacter sp. | reverse complement strand
ATCGTATCAAGTCCATTTATCTTTCCTGCATAAATACGTCTTCTTCCAAAATCAGGGTATTTATCCGAATAATTATCCCCCATCTTCGTATCGCCAAAATAACTAAAATTGTATCCCTGGAACCAGGCAAATTTTTTGCCTCCAAGGCTCACATCGGCGTGTATGGTTTTTTCTTCATTTCCAGAACTAAACCTGGTAAATGCGGTGCCGGTTGTAATAAATTTTTTGTCCCCTGATAGTATAGGTGATTTTGTAATTAAATGAATGATCCCACCCAGGGCATCACTACCATAAATGGTGGATGACGGGCCATACATTACTTCCACCCGGCTAAGGCTGTTTTGATCTAAAGTAATTACATTTTGTAAATGCCCGCTTCTGTAAATGGCATTGTTCATTCTTACTCCATCTATCACTAATAAAATACGACTGGCTTCAAAACCTCTTAATATGGGGCTACTGCCGCCCTGCTGGCTTTTTTGTACGAAGACTTTACCTGTATTTATCAATAGGTCACCTATATTCTGGGCATTGCTCAATGCAATGGTGTTTGCAGTAATGACGTCAATTTTTTGGGCTATATTTTTCTTTTTCTCTGTAAAATTATTTGATGATACTACAATTTCCTCAAGGTTTATTTGGTTTTGAGCAGTATCGATAGTTGGAGCGCTTTTATTTTGTGCATGGGTAATTAGTAGCATTATCATTGCTACTAATAATAGCAGTGTAATTTTCATTTTTTACTTTTTGAAAATGTTTTATAACAGCAGGCAAGCTACCACTCACTTTAATAAATATAGGGAAATGATATTATACCCGGCAATGGATAAAATAGTGACATTTTGCTTTGCTGATTAACCAAATATAAAGGGCTCATCTTTAATTTAAAACGTAATTAAAGATCCACAATGGTATGCGGTACAAGGGAGTCCCGATGCAGCACACAAACCTTACTCGGGATAAAGATGACACAACGATGCTGCCATGAAACGCCTCAGCCCGGGCAACAAAAATTGCAACGCATTATTTTATCCCTTGCGCAGTATAATCAGTAAATTTTAAAAACTACCCTTTGGGAGGAGGTGTAACTACGGATGAACATCGCCTTATGATCCGCTGTTCAATAATACGATTAGTCTTTGCAGTAGTGTAAAATAATGGAGCCGGTATAGTTGCTGAATATTCGGGAATAGTGGTATTGAAAATAAATTTTAAAACAATTGAATGATAGGGGGAAGGCTGGTCTTTTCCTTGTTTCATAAGCCTGCTATATTGTACATGCAATTCTTTTTCTTCCTGATCAAAAATACCTGTAGCCTCTAAAGTATTATTAATTATCTTATAAGATTTCAGGTCAAAATATTTACCTGCTACCAAAATTTCCTTGCCTTTTTTTATCCATTGCACTTCATCGTACGGCAAAATCAATTTTTGTAATGCCCCCTGCCCCAGTTCATATTCCATTCGTTGCGCTATTTTTAATTTCTTAAACAGGTAACCAACAGGTAGCAGTAAGGGCATCGCTACTATTATTATTAGAAAGAAGGATGCGATATTATTTTTTGCTTTGATCATTTATACAATGACATGTAAAATTTATAAAATCATCACTTTTTCGTCAGGCTATCCGCAGGATATGTAGCTTTCATGGTATCCCTGATGGCAGTAGCCCAGTTCATTAAACTTAATTTCTGGTCTTTATCAAGTTTTGCATCCCTGTGAATGAGCGTATAAGAATTGGTCGGCATTTCATCCTCCTTCACCTCTTTAATTATTTCGTCCATCTTTTTATATCGTCTTCTGATGTTGTACGTTGCGAATTCTGAAAAATCAATTTCTTTTTTGCCTTCTACGATATGATCGTTCAACCACCATGTTACAGGCTGAATATATGAATACCAGGGGTATTTGGTATTGTTGCTGTGGCAGTCGTAACAACTGGTTTGTAATATTTTACCAACCTCATCCGGCACATGATAAGCTTTACTGATGTCATTTGACGAAAGGGTGGAATTGGTACTTACATTTTTCTCAGGGCGAAAAAACTGGATGATAATCAATGCGGCTAACAAGACCAAGGCCAAAGGCTTTAGGATTTTTTTCATTTTGCTGGTGTTTATTTTTAATTGGTAAAAAATCAAATCAGGATATCTCCAGTCATTTCTACGGGGATGGGTAAACGCATCATGGTTAAAATGGTGGGCGCTACATCTCCCAGCTTGCCGCTTTTAACGGTTCCTTTCCATTCGTTATCAATAACAAAAAAAGGAACCAGGTTTAATGTATGTGCTGTATTGGGTGATCCATCTTCATTTATTTCATAATCAGCATTGCCATGGTCGGCTAAAAGAAAAACAGCGTAATCGTTATCCAATGCGGCGGTTACTACTTTCCCCACGCAGGCATCTACTGTTTCCACGGCTTTTATAACCGCATTCCATACACCGGTATGCCCTACCATGTCGGCATTCGCAAAATTCAAACAGATAAAGTCGGCCGTTTTATTATTTATCTCGGGAATAATGGCATCAGTTAATTCAAATGCGCTCATTTCGGGTTGCAGATCGTAAGTTGCTACTTTTGGAGACGGGATCATAATTCTTTTTTCTCCTTCAAAAGGCACTTCCCTGCCGCCACTGAAAAAGAAGGTTACATGCGGATATTTTTCAGTCTCGGCAATTCGGATCTGTGTTTTGCCATTTTGTTGTAGTATTTCTCCCAATGTATTTGCCAGGTCATCTTTTTCAAATACCGCCTGCACATTTTTATAAGTCTGGTCGTACTGCGTCATGGTAGTGTAATGCAGCTCCATCTTATGCATATCAAATTCGGGCAGGTCCTTTTGCGTAAGCACTTCGGTAATTTCCCTGCAACGGTCGGTTCTGAAATTGAAACTGATTACTGAATCGCCATTTTCAATCCTGCTATTAACTACCCTACTGTTAATGATTGGTTTTATAAACTCATCTGTTATATCATCTTCGTAGGATTTTTTAACTGCTCCCAATATATCATCCGTTTTAAATCCAATACCATTCACCATTCCATCGTAGGCCAGCTTTACTCTTTCCCAGCGTTTATCCCTGTCCATAGCGTAGTATCTTCCGGTAATGGTTGCTATGGAGCCGGTTGATATTTCAAGGTGGGCCTGCAATTCAGTTAAAAAGCCCAACCCGCTTTTTGGATCAGTATCCCTTCCATCCGTAAATGCATGAACCAATAAATTTAGCAAACCCTCCGCTTTACAAAGCGATGCGATGGCCTTCACGTGATTGATATGTGAATGTACCCCACCATCGCTCACCAGGCCTATTAAATGCAAGGGCTTATTATTTTGTTTGGCAAAACGAACAGCATTTAACAAAATTTCATTTTTTTGAAAGTCACCATTGCGGATGCCTGCATTGATACGTTGTAATTCCTGGTAAACAATCCTTCCGGCGCCCAGGTTTAGATGCCCAACTTCGCTGTTGCCCATCTGGCCTTCCGGCAGGCCTACTTCCTCCCCGCAGGTAACCAGGGTAGCATTAGGATAATTTTTATATAATGAATTTACAAACGGTGTATTGGCATTTTGAATGGCATCGCTGCTTTTTACCTTTCCAAGGCCCCAGCCGTCCATTATAAGGAGGATTGTTTTTTTTGTATTCATGCTTCAAAGCTAACTTTTTTTACAGGTTTTGAAAAAAGCTAATTATCTTTTCAAATTAATTCTTACCAACAAGGGTTAACCTTGGCACGTTTTTGGCAAATTCTTATCCTTTAAAATACTCATTATGAAACATTTTTTTACACTATCCATCCTTGTTGCTTTTTTATCATCCTTTGTATTACGTGTAGGAATTGATGATGTTATTGCAGCCATGAAAACCGGTAATTCGAGCCTGGTTGCAAAGTATTTTGATAATAGTGTTGAAATAAGCATGCCCGACAAAAGTAACAGTTATAGCAAAAGCCAGGCTGAATTAGTGCTAAAAGACTTTTTTGCTTCCAATCCCGTTAAAAGTTTTGAAATAATTCACAAGGGGGAAAATGCCGGCTCTCAATATTGCATTGGCACCCTGCAAACAAAAAACGGAACTTATCGCACCACCATTTTTATGAAACAAAAAGGTGATAGCCAGGTACTTCAGGAATTACGTTTTGAAAATCGATAAATACATTTAACAGACATATATTATTGAACCTGTAAGAGTTTTCTTTTACAGGTTTTTTATTTTTATAAATTTGCGGATGATAAACTACGATCAACAATTAACCTTACTGATAACAAATGCTTTGGCGGAGGATATTGGCGATGGCGACCATTCCACTTTATCAAGCATTTCGCCTGGTACGAAAGGCAGGGCTGTTTTGAAAATAAAAGAGGAAGGAACACTTGCCGGGGTAGCGGTAGCTGAAAAAATATTCCGGTTTATGCAACCGGATATTATTTTTACTATTAATAAAAATGACGGCGAACAAATGAAATATGGTGAGATAGCCTTTAACGTGGAAGCGGATGTGCATACAATTTTACAGTGCGAACGGCTGGTATTAAATTGTATGCAGCGCATGAGTGGTATCGCCACGCTTACTAAGCTGTATGTAAATAAACTGAAAGGCTACAACACCCGGTTATTAGATACCCGTAAAACCACGCCTAATTTCAGGCTGCTGGAAAAAGAAGCGGTACGAATAGGTGGTGGTGTAAACCATCGCTTTGGATTGTTTGATATGATCATGCTAAAAGACAATCACATAGACTATTGCGGGGGAATTGAAAAGGCCATAGAAAAGGCTTACGCTTATGTACAAACGACAAAACCCAGGTTGAAAATTGAAGTGGAAACCCGAAGCATTGATGATGTAAAAAGAGTAATGGCGGTTGGAAAGGTAAACCGCATCATGCTTGATAACTACACGCCGGATTTAATAGTGGAAGCATTAAAGATCATCAACGGGCAATATGAAACCGAAGCCAGCGGAGGAATTAACCTTGGCAATATTGAAGCCTTTGCTGCTACCGGCGTTGATTACGTATCGAGCGGCGCCATTATTCACCAGGCGGTAAGTTTGGATTTAAGTTTAAAAGCCGTGATACCGGGCAATTAAAAAAATAGGCTTCATCCCATGTCATGCAGGGTATTGTTTTTTTGTACCGGACTATTGAATTTCAATCAGGCGTTGTTGCATCAGTCTATCACGATAGCATTGCGTATCGGGTCACTTCTATACAACCATTCTCTTTTTGTTGTCCGGGCAGAAGTATTTCATGGGAT
>JANOTW010000635.1:0-3184 GCA_031416575.1 Ferruginibacter sp. | reverse complement strand
GCCAGGTACGTGTGCAACCCACCGGTAAAGTAAGCGTTTTCACCGGGTCTCATTCACATGGCCAGGGGCACGAAACAACCTTTGCACAGATAGTAGCCGGTAAACTGGGCATACCAATGGAAGACGTGGAAATCATTCATGGCGATAGTGATAGTGTTGCTTTTGGAATGGGTACTTATGGCAGCCGGAGCCTTGCCGTTGGCGGTTCTGCTATTGTAAAATGTATTGAAAAAATTGTAGGGAAAGGCAAGAAAATAGCAGCGCATAAAATGGAAGCAAATGAAGCTGATATTGAATTTGCAGGTGGCAAGTTCACCGTAAAGGGAACTGATAAATCTGTCGGCTTCGCGGATATCGCCCTTACCGCTTATGTGCCGCATGTGTATCCCAAAGACCTGGAGCCCGGACTGGATTTCAGCAGCTTTTACGACCCTGCCAATTTCACTTATCCTTTCGGTTGCCACATTGCGGTGGTGGAGGTGGAGAAAGAAACGGGCAAGGTTGAATTGAAACGGTTTATCGCAGTGGACGATGTAGGTAATATTATTAATCCAATGATCGTGGAAGGACAGATCCATGGTGGCGTTGCACAAGGTATCGGACAGGCTTTGCTGGAAGGCGCCGAATACGATGACAATGGACAGTTGACCACTGGTTCTTACATGGATTATTGTATGCCCCGTGCTGATGATTTTCCTTTGTTTGAAACAGCCACCCAGGTTACCCCTTGCCCGCATAACCCACTTGGTGTAAAAGGCGCCGGCGAAGCAGGGGCCATCGGTTCAACGCCTGCTGTGGTAAATGCGGTGATTGACGCCTTATGGAGCGGGGGCCATAAGGTAAAGGATATCCGCATGCCATTAACATCCGAAAGGGTTTGGAGGGCGATGCAATGAGGAATTAAGAATTAGAAATGAAGAATGAAAAATAATAATCAAAATCATAATCATAATCAAAATCATAACAAATCATCCTAATCAACTTAATCAGCGGTAAAGATATTGTCCCGGCGATGAAGCAATGAGCATCATCGTTGTGTCACTCCCTGTACCGCATACCATTGTGGATCTTTTACCGGCGGGGTTTGGTAGCATATCAATGGGAATTATACTTTGCAAGATAAATTTGTAACTGTTTGATTTGCTTTATTTCGAAGAATAAATTTATCAGCCTGTTTTTTTATACTGAAGATGAAGCAACTGATAGACGGTCTTTTAACCTTAGTAGAAAATTGATCATTTTATACCCGAACCCTGTCTGCCTGATGCAGTCAGGCAGGCTTATTACCTTATTTACCCGGTTTTAATATTTTCAAAATAATTAAGAATAAGTTAATAAGCCCGTTCCAACTGTGTCGCAGGAGCTGGGCTATTAACTTATTCTCTAAAAACCATCCAATTCCATTTTGTTAAACCTTAGTAGGAAATAAATTGCATAATGATAAAACCTTATTACCTTATTATCAATTAAAATGAAAATAGAATATAATAATTTATACACCCATTTCATATTTACGACCTTACATCGTTTACCTGTTATTTCGGAAAAAAACCGGGAGCGAATTGAAAAATACATAACTGGTATAGTGAACAATAACAATTCTCAATTATATGCCATTTACGCCAATCCAGAGCATGTGCATTTTCTTGTATCCCGTACTCCGGAATTATCAGAAGAAATTCTGGCTTCGGTGATAGCTGAAAGTTCTCAAAAATTTATAAACCAAAATAAATTATGTGGCAATCAATTTGCCTGGCAAGAATCTGCTTCTGCCTTTTCAGTTTCAAAAGCGGATGTTGACAGAGTTTGTAAATACATACTTAATCAACCAGAACACCATCGTAAAGTAAGTTTCGCAGAAGAATATGAAGCATTTATTAAATTTTACCAAAAAACCTTGCTTCCTTCAGAGAAGTATCTGGCAAAATAAGGTAATAAGGTTATTAGTATTCAATGGTATTTTTCTACTAAGGTTGAAATACATGCTTGTTGGTTTGCAGTATGAAGGAAATTACGTTTCGTATAATTAGTGTCATAAAAATTCAAAAACTTCTTAAAATGAAATTTTCAAATTTTACAGTTTCCATTTTTAAAACAAAAACCGAATTCAGATAATATTACCAACACCCATTTTCAAATTACTAAATTTTAATTATCATGATACCTGTTGCATTTGATTATAAAAAAGCATCCACTGTTGATGAAGCATTATCAGCACTATCATCCGCAGATAGTAAATTACTGGCAGGCGGTTACAGCCTTATACCCGCCATGAAACTGCGTTTAAACCAACCGTCAGGGTTGATAGATATAGCAGGCATCCCATCCCTTAAAGGAATCAGGGAAGAGAATGGCCAGATTGTTATTGGTGCAGGCGCCACTCATGATGACATTATGATCAATGATATCATTAAAGCGCAGCTTCCTTTTTTTGCAAGCGCCGCCAGCATGATCGGCGATGTGCAGGTACGCAACCGTGGTACCATTGGCGGAAGCCTTGCGCATGCGGATCCCGCCGCCGATTGGCCCGCCCTGGTACTGGCAGCAGATGCTACCATAGAAATGATTGGTATTGCAGGTATAAGAACAATTAAGGCCACCGATTTCTTTACAGGTTTTTTTTCTACACAATTGGAAGAGAAAGAAATTATCACCGCTATTCGCATACCCGTACCTGAAGCGGGGTCCAAAATGGCCTACCTGAAATTTTCCCATCCTGCCTCAAGGTTTGCCATTGTAGGCTGTGCCGTACTTCGTTTACCTTCGGGCAAAACAAATATTGCATTTACAGGTGTAGCAGATACCGCATTCAGGGATACTGCGGCGGAGCAGGCCATTGCTGGAAAAGCATTAGACCCAGCAACTATTGAAACAGCAGTTAATGCCGCTGTATACGGTGTAAATATCATGAGTGATCATTTTGCATCGGAAGATTACCGCAGGCACCTGGCGAAAGTTTATTTGAAGAAAGCTTTGGAGGCGGTGGCTTGAAATATTAAGATATTGGGATAATGGGATATTGAGATATTGGGATATTGGGATATTTGTTAGGGAAACATGCTACCAAAACCCTTGTTTAACAAAGCTGTTGATTATGTCAGGGTCTTCGGCAATGTTGCATATAAATATAAAGTTGAAATGGAAGATACAATTTGGAGATTAGATGAAGCGACGCCCCTTTCTT
>JANOTW010000634.1:0-8524 GCA_031416575.1 Ferruginibacter sp. | reverse complement strand
AGGCATTGTTTACCAATACTATAAAAAAATATTATCCTGGGTTTTTGTTCCTCCAAGCCGTATTTGCCTGATGGTAAAAAGCAATCAACCAATTTGGAAATCGAAAAGGGGGAGGCGAAAGTTCTAACGACTCAATTGATGAGTGATTTCCGCAAGCTCCACCCATTAGAAACTTTTCTACAAAAGAATGGCATTTCAGCTTATATTAACCGTTTAAGTTAGCCGGCTTTTGCAATAAGTAATTGGCAACCACACAATTATTAATTGACCCGCTTAACCACCAACTATAATGTACTACCTGGTTAACTATATTATTTTAGATAAGAATATTGTAACAGAAAACGAAAATATGGCATCACTTTGCACACATTTGCAAATATTTCCGATTTTAAGAAAACGATTGCCGCTATAAAAAATGCTGGGTTGGGAACTGAGAATATAGTGATCAAATCGTATAAACAAATTTCCAAAGAAGATTTTAATTCATTAGGCACTGAAAAGGTTTAATTCCAGTATCCAGTATCAATTATCCATAGAATTTAAAGCGATCTTAATAACCCTCCATCAACCGGGATATTTGCTCCCGTAATATAGGATGAAAAACCGGATGCGAGGAAAGCCACCAGATGAGCAAATTCTTCAGGCTCTCCAAACCTGCCGATTGGTATTTCCATCTTCATTTTATTTTTATACACATCCAGGGGGATGCCTTTATTTTCTGACTGTACCCTATTGATCTCATTTAGCCTTTCCGTATCAAAATAACCTGTAAGGATATTGTTAACTGTTATTCCCATCGGCGCTATTTCCCTTGCCAGTGTTTTAGCCCAGCTTAAAACAGCGGTACGAATGCTGTTGGATAACACTAAATTTTGTAATGGTTCTTTCACCGTTATAGAAGAAAGGTTGATGATACGTCCATATTTCGCTGCACGCATTCCCCGCAACGCTTCCATTGTTAGAAAGCAAACTGTTTTAAAAAGAAGGTCAAATGATTGCTGATAATCATCCACAGTTTTATCCAACACACCACCTGCGGCTGGTCCATTGGTATTGTTGATCAAAATATCAACCTGGTGGTTTATAAACCATGCAGCTATCGTAGTTTTGAATTGCCCGAAATCAGCGAAATCCACTACGAGGTAACTGTGTTGCTGGCCCTCCTTCACAGGCAGTTCGGCCAACGCCATTTTTAGCTTTTCTTCGTTTCTTGCCATCAGGGTTACTTCGGCGCCGCATTCAGCTAACTGAATTGCAATGGCTTTACCCAACCCTCTGCTGGCGCCGCCAACCAGGGCTTTGCGCCCTTTAAGTGATATCTCCATGTTTGTTATTTATAATCTTCCCTTACCGGTGAAAATATATCCAATAATTTACAATCAGTTATCGCTACACCGCCATGTGGCACATTTGAAGGAATGATGGCAACGAACCCAGGTTCAAATATTTTTCGTTCACCGGCTATCGTTAGTTCAAATTTACCTTCCAATACCTGGCAGGTTTGCTCATGAATATGATGGTGTACAGGAATAACCGCTCCTGCTTCCACCTCCCAAAAAGCCATGGTCATGGTTTCCGTATGAATAAACCGTCCTTTGTAACCTTTAAAAATTTCCTTAGGTTCTATTTTTGCAATTTCCTTGTACATATTTCTATTTTTAAATGTCCCGGTTCCCGATAAAATATTTGAACCGTTCAATAATTTATTAAAATTTACCTGTTTAAAATCAAGCACTAAAAAAGTCTTCGAATTTTCATCTGAAAGATTCGAAGACTTGAAAAACTTAATGCTTATTATTCCTTAGCGCTACTCAACAAGGTATTATTTTAATTTGCCTAACAGTTCATTATAATACTTTACAGTTTGTATCACAGAGGGCAGGTTGCTGGGTTGGTCTTCGGCATCACGTTCAATGTAAATATGGCCATTGAAATTTTGCTTTTTCAACTCTGCTAAAACTGCGGGGAAGTTTACCACACCGGTACCAGCAGGCACATCTTTCAATTTGGGATCGTTGAAGGCTGCGATATCCTTGAAATGCACACCAATAATATGGCCACTCAATTTCTTAACAGCTTCCACCGGATCTATACCACTCTTTGGCCAGTGGCCAAGATCGGCACATGCACCAAAATTTGGATGGTTCTTTATGGCAAGTAATACCGTATCCGGGTTCCAGTAATGGCTTACTCCTTTCCAGTGTTCGTGAATGGCGACTTTTACCCCATAAACGCCGGCAAGGCTGTCAATGCCGTCCCACATATTCAGCGGTGGTTCCGCAGTTACAAATTTTACCCCCAGTTGTTTTGCAATATCAAACTGGTGTTTCCATGATGCCAGTGTAGAATCGCCTGCAATATAGATAGACTCCGCCCTGAGGCCTTTCTTTGCAATGAGCGCTTTAATTTTTTCAATGCCATCAGGAGATAGTTGCCCTAACAGTGAATCTTTCAGTTCGGCGCCTGCCTTGTGAAAAGTGTTGGGCTCAATATAGGTTAACCCGGCGCTGTCCACTTTGTCTAACGACTCAGGAAAATTTACGGTATGGAATGTCCAGAGCGCCACGCCAAACTTCCAGTCTTTAAAAGGGTCCACGGAGACAGCCGCTGTTGCTGTTTCTGTAGAATCGGCGCTGGTATTGGTGGTGCCTTGCTGGTTGCTGTTACAGGCGGCAAAAAATAAGGCGCTGGATAATAATAGTACAATCGTTTTTTTCATTTTTATTGTTTTAAAGTTTTAGAATATTGAAGTTCAGTTTTTTTTATTAATAATTTTTACATCATTATGGTATGCATTTAATTTTTGAAACCGGCTTTACCTCACCTCCCTTTCTTTCAAATTAAAAATCAGGATGTTTTAAAAGGGGCAAAAAAACGCAAATTGAAAGTAACCATATTATGGAAATGTAAAGGGCTGTGAATGTAAGCAGACTGATGTTTTTTTTTACAAATAACGCAATTAAAGTTCCCCAATGGTATTCAGTACACGAGTGCGACGCAACGATGACGCCATGTAATTCTTCTGCCCGGACAAAAAAGATTAAAAACCCCACACTTAAAACCCCGGCAGTCCTGGAGTGCGGTTGGTAAACAAAATTAATTTTGCTTGCTAAAAATGCAGGCCTACGATGGGTAAATATTCAAATCCAGGTAGGCATTTCGGAACTTGCCCTGCGGGTCGTAATTTTTAATTAATTGTAAAAAACCGGGCAACATTTTATATTGCGCTTGTAAAGCCGAAGGGGCCATGGTAAACAATTTGCCCCAATGCGGACGATAATTAAAAGGAGCCAGTTCGGCTTCAATCATGGGCAACAATTTCATAACTTCCGGCGTATGCTGTTGCCAGGTAAAATGGATGGCTACACAGGCCTGTTTGTAGCAGGGGCTCATCCAAAGGTTATCGGCGGCAATGGTGCGTATCTCCGAAATCATCAAATGAGGAAATATTTGACCGCCCTTTTTTTCAATGGCTAATATGGCATCCAACGCATTTTCATAAGGCACAAAAAACTCCGATTGCAACTCCTCGCCACTACTTGGGGTAAAGCCCATTTTGAAATGTGGCAACCGCTCGTACCAGGAGCCGGCCACACCCATTTGCCCGGTACAGTTTTCAGCCGAAAGTTTTGTGATAGGATGAAGGTTTTGGGTGGCGGCTTTGGCCCCGAAAAAATCAGCGCCTAAATCTTTGGCGCCTTGTTCTATACGGCGCTTTATCCAAACCTGGCTAATATTTTGGTTTTGCCAATCCGTAAAAAGGCTCACGCTATAACCACTTGAGAGAATTTCATCAAAATGATCTTTTAAGGATTGTAAAGGAAGGTCCTGAAACAGGTCTTGCCGCACGGCATAAGTTTTTTCAATATCAAGGGTTACTTTGGTGATGATGCCCAAAGCGCCCAAACTTACAACCGCCCCATTAAAATTTTCACCGTCTTTGCCCCTGCTCAAATTAACTATTTCACCGTTGGCCGTAACAAACTCCATACCTGCCACCGCTGTTGCCAGGTTCCCGTTTTTAACACCTGACCCATGCGTAGCTGTGGCACAAGCGCCCGCAACAGAAATGTGTGGCAGTGAAGCAAGGTTGTGCAAAGCATAGCCTTGCTGGTGAAGCTCAGGGGCAAACTGGCCATACTTTGCCCCTGCTTCCACGGTTACCGTGTTAGCCTGCCCGTCAATAGCCAATACTTTATTAAGGTGTTGCGTGGAAATTTGATTGAGCGGGCTATCGGCAATGTCATTAAAACAATGAAGTGAACCCAGCGCTTTTTGTTTGCCCAATTTCCTTACAAGGGCCTGCACTTCTTCCAGCGTTTTGGGCTGGTGCAGGTTTTCGGCTTTGTATTGGTAGTTGCCCGCCCAATTTTTGCGGACAGTGCCGGGTTGGCCTTTGCAGGAATTCAAAGACGGTAGCATGCTACCTGCCACTAACACGGAAGATGTTTCTAAAAACGTTTTTCTTTTCATTAAACAAGTATTTAAAGGTTAAAATCGCCGTGAATATTTTAATTGCTGGATTTTCCCGTACTAATGACAAAATATTTATTTGCCCTTAATTGCCACGAATATCGCCTTTTTTATAAAAACAATTATTATACTGCACAAGCGTTAAAAAAGTGAGTCACGGTTTTGTTGTCCAAACGAAGAAGCAGCCATGGGCATCATCGTTGCGTCGCCCTCTTTTACTTAATACCATTGGGGATCTTTAATTGCGTTATAAATTAAAATACCGTTGATTTTTAAGATTATCAGACAAATTAAATTCACTGTTTTACCCCTTGCGCAGTATAGTGGTTATTAGGGTGCATGCCAATTGTCGCTGGCTGGTGGCGCAACAAAAGCATTATGCACTTTTTTAAAATGAATGGTTGGCAGTTATTAAATATTGGCCTGCTTAACCCTGCGTTTGACATCACCCCCAGCCTCCCGAAAAATCGGGACAGGCCCTCTCCGAAGGAGAGGTGAGCTTGACCCTGAAAATTTGCAGTCATTTTTTATTGGTTGTCAATAAGTTAACAATAGTGTATATATAATTGTCGCTGGCTGGTGGGACACCAGCCAGGGTAGCCCCGCCAGTGGTCGGTGTATCACCGGCCACTGGCTTTATAGTAAAGCGACAATTATATATAACCCATTATTAACTAACTGAAAAACAACACTTGAAATAATGGGTTATACTGCGTTTGTTGCGCCTAAGAGCAGTACGAATTTGGTATGCACCCGTTATTAGTCATTGGTTGCATTAAAAAAAATTCAGGCAGTTTCCAGCAAATTATCATTTTAAACCGCCGGTGGCATAGCGCCTTCTCAATTCTTTTTTATCGAGTTTGCCAACGCTGGTTTTGGGTATTTCGGCTACAGGCACAAAATGATCTGGAATTTGATAATTAGCAAAGCTTCCGGATAAGAATGTTTTCAATGCTTCGCCGGTTACAGAATTGCCGGCTCTCAATACAATACAGGCCAGGGGGCGCTCCGTCCATTTTTCATCAGGTACGGCTATTACGCAGGCTTCCATTATGGCGGGATGGGCCAAAAGCGCAAGTTCCAGGGCCACACTGGATATCCATTCGCCCCCGCTTTTAATTACATCTTTGGTGCGGTCTGTTATCATCATGTACCCATACTGGTCAATAGTTCCTACATCCCCTGTTTTAAACCAGCCATCTTTTGAAAAATAGGAATTGTTATCGCTCACTTTATAATAGCTATTAATCACCCACGCCCCTCTTATCTGAAATTCGCCCATTGTAATACCATCCCTTGGCGCTATTGAACCATCTTCAGTAACCACCCTTAGCTCCACTCCCGGCACTTCAATCCCTTGCTTTGCCCTGTACTTTAATTGCTCATCAGGCGATAGGTCACCATGGACAGGTTGTAACCTTGATGCGGTTCCAAGCGGCGAAGTTTCCGTCATGCCCCAGGCATGTATGCCAAGTATCCCAAAGTCTTTTTTAAAGCCTTCAATAAGGCTGGGTGGCAATGCGGAACCTCCCACTATGTATTCTCTTAAGTAAAGTTTTTCTTTAGGTGGGTTTTTCTTTAAAGCTTCGTAAACATTCAGCCATATTGCAGGTACCCCATTTGCAATGGTCACCCGCTCTTTTTGTAAAATATCAATAATGGCATCCGGCTGTAAATGCAAACCTGGTAATACCATGTCGGTGCCTGCCATCATGCAAAGAAATGGAAACCCCCATGCCATCACATGAAATTGGGGCACAATCAATAAAACCTTATCGTTTACCGAAATATTAGCCGCATTGGGCTGCATAATCGCCATGGCATGCAGGTAAGTGGACCGGTGCGAATACAAGGCCCCTTTGGGGTCCCCGGTAGTTCCGCTGGTATAGCAAAGGCTGCAGGCATCGTTTTCATCAACATCCTTCCATTGAAATTCCGCCGACCCGGAATTGATTAGATCTTCATAAAATACCGGGTTGCCCAGCGATGTTTGAAAACCTGCAGGCGCATTGATCAAAACATGGTATTTGATGGTGGATGTTTTGGGTGAAACCTTTTCAAATAATGGAACCAGGGTAGCATCCAAAAACACGATTGTATCTTCCGCATGGTTTACTATAAAGGCAATTTGATCTACGGAAAGACGGATATTCAATGTATGGCAAATGGCGCCCGCACCGGGAATGGCATAATACAATTCCATGTGCTGATAATGGTTCCAGGCAAATGTAGCCACCCGGTCACCAGCCTTTACACCCAACTTGTTTACAAGCGCATCAGCCAGTTTTTTTGTTCTTGCATACATATCGGCGTATGTATATCTATGCCAGCTTCCATCCGGTAATTTTGAAATTATTTCCTTGTGTGGAAAAACCCTGTTACCATATTCGATAATTGAATTGGTGGTGAGTGGATAATGCATCATTTGCCCTTTCATTATGTGTATGTTTAATGGATAAATAAAATCAGCATTTGGTGAAGAACTGACAGTTGCCGGCAGGCGTGTAACAAAATCGTTTACCCGGCTGCAAGGCCTGTAATTCATAGAATATGAAGTTAAAAAAAGATAATTAAAACTGCCGGGGCATTTCAAATTTTGATGTTTATTTGTTGACCGGCAGAAGTTTTTAATGGCAGCAACCCTGCCTGCCTGACTGCGCCAGGCAGGCAGGGTTGCCCGCCCGGATGAACATCCGTTCGGACGGGTGTTATTTTAATTCCTATTCATCGGAGCTCACTTGTACTTATATATTTTCATGGCAGCTTCGTTGCATGACCTCACCCTCCTTCTTTACCGAAAAATAGGAACAGGCCCTCTCCAAAAGAGAGGAAGCGGCGCTGTGGTACTTTTCCAAACTGCATAACTTCCAAATCGGCATTTTCTATCCTGGCAACAAATGGTAATGAAATACGCACCGGCCTGCGAATACCCGTATCCTTTTAAACGGATTGACCTGCGGTGATGTATTTTCGGATTGTATTTCAAACGTTTGTCAATTTCCTTATTGCTTTTTTTTCTGATGCCTGCTAATCAACACATCCTGTATTTCACTTAATGTATGCCCCTTTGCCTGTAATAGTATCATATAATGAAACAACAGGTCCGCCGCCTCATTTTTGAAAAGCCCTTCGTTATTATCTTTTGCTTCAATTACTAATTCTATCGCTTCTTCACCCACTTTTTGAGCGATTTTATTAATCCCTTTTTCAAATAAAGAACTGGTGTAGGATTTTTCAGAAGGATTGTTTTTTCTTTCTTTAATGATTTCTTCCAATTGAAACAAAAAATTACCATCAGTGTTTTTTTCATTCCAGCAGGTATCCGCACCCGTGTGGCAAACCGGGCCAACCGGATTTACTTTTATCAGCAGCGTATCATTATCGCAATCTGCTTTGATCTCTTTTAGTAAAAGAAAATTCCCACTCTCCTCCCCTTTTGTCCACAGCCTGTTTTTGCTCCTGCTGAAAAAAGTAACCTTTTGCAATTCCTGTGTTTTAGCCAAGGCTTCTTCATTCATAAAGCCAAGCATTAATACTTTCCCTGTAATATCATCCTGGATTACTGCTGGCACCAGGCCATCTGCATATTTGCTAAAGTCAACTTTCATCTTTGGTGGTATTGTCTTTTGGTGAATTATTTTTTTTCAATAGATCCATTATACCGCACAACGGGTAAATCAGTGAAATTTTGTTTTGTTCAATAAAAAAATAAAACAGGTTACCCCCATCCCTCCCGATGAACCGGGACAGGCTTTCCCGAAAAATCGGGATGTTCCAAAAGGGGGTAAAAATTGTTAATTTAAAACGCAATTAAAGATCCCCAATGGTAATAAGTACAAGAGGGCGACGCAACGATGATCCGATGAAATACTTCAGCCCGGACAAAAAAAAAGAATGGTTGTACAGAAGGGCGTCCCGATACGCATTCGCTATCGGGATTATCAATGCAACGATGATGACCATTGCTTGACTGCCTGGACAAAAAATCTTGTTCACGTTTTTATCCGTTGTGCAGTATAGCTCCTCCTGCTTTTGCTTCAGTACCTTTCTT
>JANOTW010000633.1:0-7719 GCA_031416575.1 Ferruginibacter sp. | reverse complement strand
CGCCCTTGGTGGGACCGAACCAAAAGAGGCGGCTTATGCAGTTACTGATTTTAACCCGAACCAAAATTTTTAGATCAAAATGATACTGGTAGCAGCTTTGCGAATAATACACCTAATCCTTTAAAACTTAACCCTATTTTTTATTGAACAAAACAAAATTTCACTGATATGCCCGATGTGCGGTATAGCAGGTATTTTTACAACCATTTTTTTATGCTGTATTTTTTTCCGGCATCAGTAACATGACGGCACACAACTGAAGCATGCGCCTGTTTTTTTTGTTTCCGGCATTTTATTTCATCCTGGGGGCGAACAAATGAATGCTTTAATAAAGTACATAAATAATTCTTTCCCCTGACCAATTATTTGTACATTAGCCCCTTCTTTCTTTTCATTACACCCCCTTACTATTTTTTAACACTTAAAACTTAAAACAATGAAGTCATCAAAATTTCTCCCCTTGTCTTTTTTCACCGCTGTATTGTTTTTCTTATCCTCCTGCAATGGAAGTGAAGATAAGACCAATACCGAAACAACAAGTAGCGACAGCGCTACCACTACTACGGCAACTGCTGAATCAGTCACTCCTTCCACCATCATCACAACTCCACAGGGTATGTTTATGGTAAAACACAAAGTGGGCAATTTTACAAAATGGAAAGCATCCTACGATGCCCATGATTCTATGAGGCTGGCCAGTGGATTGCATAATTATGTAATTGGCCGGGGTGTGGACGATTCCAACATGGTGCTGGTAACAGTAAAAGCAGACGACATGGCCAAGGCCAAAGCATTTGCCACCAACGCCAACCTTAAAGCAGCCATGCAAAAAGGCGGCGTAACGGGTAAGCCATCGTTTACGTATTTAACTGCGACCTTTCAGGATACTGCGATCATTGATGCAGTGCCCCGGTCGTTAACAACGTTTGCTGTTAAAGACTGGGATGCCTGGCAAAGAGGTTTTACAGAGGGTAAGCAGGAAAGGATAGACAATGGTATAACCGACAGGGTTTATGGCCATGATGCGGACAATGATAAAAAAGTAATGCTGGTAGTTGCATTAATGGATACTGCAAAAGCATCTGCTTACTGGAAATCGGATATGCTCAAAACAAGAAGGGCCGCATCAGGTGTAATAGGTGTGCCTGACAGGTTTGTGTTCCGCATAGTGCAGCGGTATTAGACAGGTATATTCTTTAACAGGGTTAAAAGATGAAGTAAGCGCTTCATCTTTTTTTATTGTTGTATGGGTTAGCCGATTAAGTTAAAACACAGCAATACCTTTTCTACTTATTTAACACTGTCCCGGCGGGTTTTCACAGCATGCACTACAAGTTATAAACCCCCTCACCGTGAAACCCCGGCGCAGAAAAGAGCGATGAATATTTTGCACCCACCCTCCATTTAATTTAGCTTAACACACCACCAGCCAATGCATTATTTAGATTTGTAAGTTTGTTGGCATTGTCGGAGTGCCTGCCTGAGTTGCATAGTGCGTTCAACATCGGGGTTTCACAGGTAGGGACTTAGGGTTTTTAGGGTATGCTTTGAAAACCCCGCCTGGAAAAAAACACATCAATCAATATACCAATGCATAATCCGCCACCGTTCTGTTTTGAGTAACCAGCCAAAATAAAAAATATATGATAGTACCCTCCATGACAACGGAAGAAATATACAGGGAAATTATGAGGGATTTTGAAAGCATTAAACGCAGGGGCAACCTTGAAGGAAAAATACTCCAGAAAGAAATGCTGCGTAAAAACCTACAGGGTGAAACACGTTCGATCTGCTATAAAACCCCTTACCGTAATGAATGGAATATTGTTTTCCAGATGAATGCCAGGGAAGTGAAAACAAGTTTTTATTTAAAGAGCAATGATGGCAAGGGAATGGTAGCTTATACGATACAGTTCTTACATACCGGCACGGCAAATGAAGATAGGTTTGTTGTAAAATATAGCGGCCATTTTTTTGACCGCTATAATGAAAGAATGAGCCTTGGCTTAACAGAGGGCTCAAAAGTGGTACGGTATTTTTTTAAAAATAACTTTGACTATGATTTAGGCCAGTCAGGGATCCTCGCAAACGGAATACGCAGCACTCATTTTATTTTTAAAAAAGGCATCGGTATAGGCTGGCAGAATGATGTTGAAAAGACCCTTCATATAAAAACATTTATTTCCAACGACATGTTGACTGAAAACCAGGGAAGTCTTGCTGAACATATAAAATACGGAGGAGATGATGACGGGTTTTATCAAACTATCAAAGTGGAAAACCTGAAAAAGGCATTCTAAGTTTCTTTAACGGTCCATCTACTTTCAAGAACGTGTCTTCTCAGGGCTTTGTGGGAAAGCAAGGACGTTGCGTTTATTGGAACCAAAACATCATTTAATAGGTAACGTGGGCTAATAATTTGCAAAAGCTTCCGCAACGGCCTTGGCTCTACTCATATTTCCCGCCGGGATTCTTTTTGGCACATTTCTCCCAAAGGGTCTGTGTTGGACCGGGGAAGCCCGGATGAGAGAAAGGGGGAACACTATGAGCAACCTGTAAAAAGAATTTTAGCTGTTTTCAAATAAGGCATTATATTAATGCCAACAGATACTCAACTATTTATGACCTGTAAACTATTCCCTGTTATTTGTTGCCTGCTATTTCTTCATTCTGTATCTCATTTTTACTAAATACCTTCAAGCGATTTTTAATACAAA
The DNA here is from genome assembly GCA_031416575.1 of Ferruginibacter sp. Lineage (GTDB taxonomy): Bacteria > Bacteroidota > Bacteroidia > Chitinophagales > Chitinophagaceae > Ferruginibacter. Next base: position 5,002 of record JANOTW010000633.1, on the reverse strand, counting down.
AAATATTTTTAATATTTATACAATGGCGAAAGCGAAAAAAGAAGCAACAGAAGAACCTTTGGAAAAAAAACTTTGGAAAGCAGCCGGCAAGCTCCGCAAAAACATGGATGCCGCCGAATACAAACATGTGGCATTGGGATTAATATTCTTCAAATATATTTCTGATGCTTTTGAAGAACTGCATACTAAATTACTATCCCAAAAAAGTGAAGGTGCCGACCCTGAAGACAAGAATGAATACCTTGCTGAAAAGGTTTTCTTTGTTCCATCTGACGCCCGTTGGCCTTACATACAAGGCAGGGCCAAACTCCCTACTATCGGCAAAGACATAGACGATGCCATGGATGCCATTGAAAAGGATAACCCCTCTCTGAAAGGTGTATTGCCAAAAGTTTTTGCCCAGGAAAAATTAGACAAAGCCAGTTTAGGTGGCCTGGTTGACTTAGTGGGTACCGCTACACTTTGTACTAAAGAAGCACAAAGCAAAGATTTATTGGGTAGGGTGTTTGAATACTTCCTGGGTGAGTTTGCTTTGGCAGAAGGAAAAAAAGGCGGGCAGTTCTACACTCCGGGTAGTGTGGTAAAATTATTGGTGGAAATGCTGGAGCCTTATGAAGGACGTGTATTTGACCCTTGTTGTGGAAGCGGTGGAATGTTTGTACAGAGCGAAAAATTTATTAAGCATCACCAGGACCATTACAAAAATAATAACGGCAAAAAACTATCGCTGAACCCTGCCGACCATATTTCTATTTACGGGCAGGAGAGCAACCAAACCACCTGGCGGCTGGCAAAAATGAACCTTGCCATACGGGGCATTGACAGCAGCAATGTGAAGTGGAACAACGAAGGCAGTTTCTTGAACGATGCACACAAAGACCTGAAAGCCGATTTTATTATTGCCAACCCACCTTTTAACGACAGCGACTGGAGTGGTGAATTGTTACAAAATGATGCCCGCTGGCAATACGGGTTGCCACCTGCCGGCAATGCCAACTACGCATGGATACAACATTTTCTTTATCACACTGCCGCCAACGGACAGGCAGGGTTCGTGCTGGCTAAAGGTTCACTCACTACCAAAACAAGCAACGAAGGCGAAATAAGAAAAGCACTCATTGAAAATGATTTGATTGATTGCATTGTAAACCTGCCGGCCAAATTATTTTTAAATACACAAATACCCGCTTGCCTTTGGTTTTTGAGGCGCAACAAACAAAAACGTAAGCGTGAAATTCTGTTTATTGATGCCCGTAACCTTGGCTTTTTAAAAACCCGTAAAAACCTTGAGTTTACCGATGAGGATATTGCAAAAGTGGCCAGCACTTACCATAACTGGAAAAATAACCTGAACTATGATTCATCTGATTTGTATGATGGACATGACTTAAAGAAGAAAGCAACAACAAAAGAAACCAATCATAATAATCACATTAATCAAAAAAATCACAGTTCAGGTTATGTTGACATCCAGGGCTTTTGCAAAAGCGTACCCATTGAAGAAGTAAAAGCATTGAACTATGTGGTAACACCAGGCAGGTTTGTAGGCTTGCCCGATGATGAAGGCGATTTCAATTTTGAAGAACGCTTTACTTCCTTAAAAGCAGAACTGGAAAAGCAAATTGCAGAAGAGGATGATTTGAATAAACGGATCAAAGAAAATTTAAGTAAAATTATTTATGAGCCTGTTGCAAACTGATTTTTCAATTGTGCAGCCGTTGTTGCACAAATACAACGTGCTGGAAAACAGGAAACAAATATTTGTGCAAGTACTGCTTGCACAAATTTAAGCGATAATAAAGATGAGTAAACTCAAAAAATCAAATACAGAGCAATTGCTTTTTAGTGATATTTCCAACCTCATCGGGGAAAGCAGGTAGTAGGTAGCTCACACAGTAAATACAACACTTTCTCTTTTATATTGGAAAATTGGCAAAAGAATAAATGCTGAGTTACTGCAAAACAAGCGGGCTGCTTACGGAAAACAAATTGTCGCATCACTGACACGACAATTGGTTGAAAAATACGGTAAAGGTTGGGATGAAAAAACAATTCGTCATTGTCTCCGCAGTGCGGAGACTTTTTCAATACTTTGTGCAGAAGGCAATAAAGAACAGATAGAATTATTGCAGCTTGATAAAGCCGTAATTAAAGTAGCCGAATACCTTATCGAACTACCCGGTAAAAAATTACTGCAACAAAAATTGCATCAGGCAATTGAAATTTCAAAAAAACAAATGGAAAATAATGAGCAAGCGGATAAAAAACAATCTTTCTAAAATTAATTTTAAAGTTGAGGCGAATGTCTGAGTTGAAGAAATATATGATTGGTGAAATTTCAAAAGTGCAAACTGGTCCATTTGGAAGTCAGTTGCACATGAGTGATTACAAACTGATAGGAACCCCAATGATTACAGTAGAACATTTAGGAGAAAATAAAATTTTACATAATAATTTACCATTAGTTGGAGATAATGATAAACAGAGATTGATAAAATATACTTTGAAAGAAGGCGATATTGTTTTTAGCCGTGTAGGTTCTGTTGATAGAAGAGTTTATGTCACAATAAAGGAAGATGGATGGATGTTTTCAGGCCGTTGCCTTAGGGTCAGAGTGGATAAAAATAAGGTGAACCCAAAATTTTTATCTTACTATTTCGGCCAGGAAAATTTTAAAGAAACAATAAGAAGAATTGCAGTTGGCGCAACGATGCCTTCAATTAACACTACAATTTTAAGTGAAGTAGAAGTTTGTATTCCTGAAATGGATCCACAAATCCAAATCGCCAGCATCCTCAGCAGCTTGGATGATAAAATAGATTTACTGCACCGCCAAAACAAAACCCTTGAGCAATTAGCCGAAACACTTTTCAGGCATTGGTTTGTGGAGGAGGCGGAGGAGGGTTGGGAAATAACTTTACTTGAAAAACACACCCAAGTTTTTCGTGGGCTTAGTTATAAAGGAAGCGGGTTAACTGAAAAAGGAATGGGATTACCAATGCACAATCTTAATTCAGTATATGAAGGTGGAGGATATAAGTTTGAAGGAATTAAATTTTATAAGGGTGATTATCAAGAAAGGCATTTAATTAATGTCGGAGATATTATCATAACAAATACTGAACAAGGACATGAATTCAAACTGATTGGTTTCCCGGCAATTGTTCCTGATTACTTTGGTAGTAAGGGTTTATTTAGTCAGCACATTTATAAATTAGCTCCATTGAAACAATCCTATCTAACAAAAGAATTTATTTACTATTTATTAATGACCTCAGCTGTAAGAGAACAAATAACTGGTGCAACAAACGGTTCGACAGTAAATATGCTTGCAATTGATGGCCTTCAAAGACCAGGTTTTAAATTACCCCCCAAAGAAAAAGTAAATAGGTTCACAACAATAGCTAAAGATTATTGGGTAAAGAAAAATGTAAATCAAAACCAAATTTCCACTCTTACCCAACTACGCGATACGCTATTGCCAAAGTTGATGAGTGGGGAGGTAAGGGTAGAAAATTAAAAATTGAACTATTAAATAATCCTTACAAGTTGGAAAAAGAATAAACAATAATGTCAAATAAAAAATTACAAATACGAAATAGCACAGCCGAGTTTTTAATTTTCACCTCACAGGCAGGTGAAAATTACCCACAGGCGCAGGAATGAGGCGAGGGCGATGCAGGCCCCATCAGGCGCAGGGCTCCGCCCTGTGCCTTCTTTGTTACTACTGCCGCAAATTAAATTATATTTCCACTTATACGCAGAAGGGCGCTACTATAGTTCCTATTAGCCAATACTTTATTTTCAATTAAACCTCAACAAATTTTTACAGTAAGTAACCGCATGATAAATACGGGCATACTTTCGAAATAGCCGGTAAAAAAAAGCAGTAGTAATTTCAGGTATAAGTTTTGGGGACATGAAAACCACACAGTTTTATTGCAAAGTACGGAAATGTATATCCAAGGTTTAAATTATCTGCATTGGAATCCAGCAACAGCCGGCTTTGTAGATGAAGCCTGGCATTGGTTGTATAGTAGTGCAATTGATTATTTTACAGACAAAAAAGGGTTGTTGGGTATTTTAATTCTGGATGGTTTTTAAGCATAGCGTAGGTAAGTAACAAGGAAGGCACAGGGCCGGAGCCCTGCGCCTGATGAAGCCTGATGGAGCCGAACATAAAACGCAATTAAAGTTTCCCAATGGTATTCAGTACAAGAGTACCCAAATAACCGCACCTGATGTTTCGCCGATTACAACAATAATCAGGTTTCCTTTTTAGTTCCGTAGGAACGAAATATTGGTAGAAAAACAGATTTAAAATTTCTAAAAGTCCCGTAGGGACGTGATATAAAGAACTCATAACAGAGAGATTAAACCCTGAATAATATCACGTCCCTACGGGACTATGAATGTATTTTTTTTCTGGCTACCGATATTATGTCCCTACGGGACGGAGGAATTTGATACGACCATGAATCCTTTGTCCGGACAATAAAAAATATAACTGTTACCCGAAATGAATGCTTTAACCACTATCAAATTCTTGCTTTTAACCCCTCCTTGGGAGGGGCAAGGGGAGGCTTAAAACGCAATTAAAGTTCCCCAATGGTATTCAGTACAAGAGTACCCAAATAGGCTACGGCTGATGTTTCGCTAATAACAACGTAGCCAAAGTTTAAAATGATATGCAGTAGAATAGAGTCCTGTTGCGGCGGTAAGCATGAACATTTATAAATTATGGATTTCCGGTAATAATAAATCAGTGCTCACTTTTAGTTCCGTAGGAACACGATATTGGTAGAAATATAGATTTAAAATTTCAAAAAGTCCCGTAGGGACGTGATATAAAGAATTTAGACACAGTGGGATATTTTAAAACCCTTGGAATGTTATCACGTCCCTACTATAAATGTATTTTTTTTCTGGCTACCGATATTATGTCCCTACGGGACGAAGAAATTTGATGTGACGATGAATCCTTTGTCCGGACAATAAAAAA
>JANOTW010000632.1:0-20523 GCA_031416575.1 Ferruginibacter sp. | reverse complement strand
ATTTCAATTTACCATGGGTTTCACCCACGGCTATTCAAATTCAAGCCTTTCAGGCTTATGCCATGCAACTTTAATTACGTTATAATGAGTAATTCTTTAGGCTTAGTTAATGAACTGGCAGAAGACCTCCCCTTCAGGGGCTGGGGGCAAAACAAGGTCTTCAAATTATGCCTCCCTTTAGAAAACAGTTCGCCCTTTATAAATAATTGACCTGTAAATTTTATACTCGTTGTAATGAGCGAAACATCAGCCCGGCTTATTTGGGTACTTGTAATTAATACCATTGGGGAGCTTTATCCACGTAATTTGTAGAAAAACAATCAGTCGGCTAACATTAGCAACCCTGTAAAAAAAAGGGGCAATTTCAATTCGCGTTTTTTAGCTTTTTTGGAACCTCCCTTTTTTTTCGGGAAGGGCCTGTTCCGGTTCATCGGGAGGTTTGGGGCCTTTTCATATATGAGGCGGGGCCAGTAGTTCTCAATCTTCTGCTCAAATATAAATGGAAATTTAGATGAGATAAATTAACGCCTGATACTTCTCCTTAACTTAAATTTAAAAGCGGCGTTTTATCTTCATTGATTGTGTTGGTTTCAGTCAAATTATCTATAGAAAACCTGATTTCCTTTTCTACGAAATACATATCAATTTCCCCCACATTCTTAGCGTTTATTTTCCCCCGGTAAACGCATGCAAATTCATTTTTTACCAATTCATAAGTGGAGGCGGAAATATTCACCTGTCCGGCCACCCCATTGCTCTCCATGCGGCTGGCTATATTTACGGTACTTCCCCAGATGTCGTAAGCGTATTTTTTCTTTCCAACTACGCCTGCTACCACCGGCCCCACGTGAATTCCTATTCGCAGGTCCCAGGGTTCCGAACCTGCTTCCATCCTCCTCTTATTATTGCTTACAATATATTCCTGGATGTCTAAACTGGCTTTCACAATATTATAAGCCCGCTTTTCATCAGGTGAGGGAATACCGCCGGCACACATGTAAGAGTCCCCGATGGTCTTTATTTTTTCAAGGTTATACTTTTCAATGATATCATCAAATGCTATAAAACAGGTATTGAGTTCTTTTACCAACTCCTGTGGCGACAATTTATCCGCAAGAGTGGTAAAGCTTTTAAAATCAGTAAACATTACAGACACGGATTCATAATTCCTTGGGGTTGCCTGCCCTTTTAACTGCAGTTCTTTTGCTACTTCGGATGGAAGAATATTTAATAACAGATCTTCTATCTGTACTTTCTGCTGATCAAGTATTTTATTGGTTTTAACTTTTGCACGGTAGTTTTTAAAAATAAGCACCGCTATCAAAAACACCAGCGCCAATCCACCTGCAAATGCATTTCTTGCGAATTTTTGCCTTCTGATTTGTAATTCATTTAATGCCTTATCTTTTGTAAGCAGGTTAATTTCACCTTGCTTTTTCTGCAGATCAAAGTCGAACTGAAGGCTCCCTAATTTCTTATCAGTTTCAATATTATAAAGTGTGTCTTTAATATTTGAAAAAAGAGACTGGTATTTAAACGCATTAACATAATCAGCCGACTTCGCATAAGCCATAGGCATTTCCTGGTATATATCTTTTAATTCATTATTCGCCCTTATTTCCAAAGCCAGTATCTCCGCTTTTTTATAATAACTAATTGCATTTATATAGTCGCCTTTTTTTACATAAGCATTTCCCAACCCTTTGAGGGATTGAACAATTGAAATTGGGACATTTAATTTTTCAGCAAGCGCCAATGCCTGGTTTTGGTTTTTTAATGCCAGGTCAAAATTTTTCTCACTGGTATAAAGTTTACCTATTGCGTTATATGCATTTAGGCTACCCTCAGCATTGCCATAAGCCTTTAATGCTTTATTGAAATAAACCATGGCTTTAGTATTCTCCTGCTTATCAAAATAAATAGAACCAATATTTACGGAGATGGCGCCTAACTCATGCTGATTACCCAATTCTTCACAAATGGGTAAAGCCTTTAAATAGAATTGCAGCGCTTTATCATGTGTAGCGTACTTCTGATTATATACTCCACCCACGTTATTAAGAGCAGAAAGTATCCTGAGCTTATCACCGGAAAGTTCAGCGAATTTTAATGACTGAAGATAATTTTCAAGCGCTTTTGCGTTATCACCCTGGTCGTAGTAAGCAACTCCAATATTATTGTACATATTGGCAATTCCGACATTGTCTTTTATTTCCTTAAATATGTTTAATGATTGGCTGTAATGTTCAAGTGCTTCTAAATATTTTCCCTGGAAATAATAAGTAATTCCAATATTCTTAAGAGCGTACGCTTCACCTTTTTGGAAATGTATATTTTCCGCAAGCACTTTAGCCTGTGTAGCCAAATCAATGGCTTTTGCAGGAGAATCTGTAAAATATCCTTTGCTTTGCTGTAGTAAACTATTTACCAAAGTAGTGTCACCTTCCATAGGGTCTTTTTCTACTTTAGGTTGTGTTAAGCCTTTCCAGTAAACAGATAAAAGAAACAGGCATATAATTATTTTCTTATAGTTCATCTCAAATCATTTAACACTATAAATATAAATTTATTTTATAGTGATCATTGATATTTGTTTTCAAAGGAAGTTTTATCCTTTAATGGTTTATTCTTTTATTATACTAATGGTTTTATAACCATCCTGCACTTTTACACGCATAAAATACATGCCGCTTATAAACCGGGACATGTCAATTTCAATTGCATGTTTGGATATTTGCCTGGTAATCTTTATCGGGTATGATCTTCCATATGTATCAAATAATAATACCCCTTTACCATTGATCAATTCATTTGAAATATAGATAGTAGCCCGGTCCCTTGCCGGATTAGGATATACACTTACATTGCTTTGGGGAATTATTTCTGTTACCGCGGCTTTATATGGTTCCTTTGCTTCCGCCACTGTTACATTCGTACCGGAATTAACAGCCCTTGAAGCAGTATAATTATTGCACCTGCCCGAAGCAGAGCTGGCATCTGAAGCTACAGCGGTCTTGTGTGTTGATTCATATGTTCTTAGTTCCCATGTTAATTTTATACCATCAAATGGTACATCAAAATATGTCTTGCCGGGCCTGAATATAACAGGCTGTGCCGAGCCATTAAAAGAGCCACCCGATGAAGTAAGTTTATTGTCGGGGCCGATAGGTACGTAAACTGTTGTTGCATTATCATTTTCACATTCAAAATGTGCCATGTACCTGAATTGGCCTGGTAAAGGGTTCATGATTTCCTCTACACATTCCAGTTCTGGTTTTAACTTTTTAGCCCCCTGGCCTTTTGGATTTACATACAGTGTTCCATTTATATAACTGATATCATAGTTTACCTCATTTGAAAATGATTGTAAAGCAGGTATGATGGCATATTCACCAGGATCTCCACAGTAGGCAGGGCTTAATGTGTAAGAAACATTTGGGTTATCCCCATTTTTTAAGCCGGTAATAGTTGACGTAAAAGTGGGTAATGGGTCTCCTTTAAAAATCACTTTAATGTCTGCCTTCACCTGCAAAGGAGCTTTGGTAATTGTAAATGTATTTGTTCCGTCGAGAACTAAATTATAGTTATTGCCGGCAGACAGATTGCCAATTGTATAAGCATAATTGCCAACATTACTGCCACTTACACGTCCGGGGGCACCAGTGAAGTTTGTTAAAGATTCGCTGTTTGAAAAAGTAAATACCGGATCAGGATCACCATATATTTTACTTTGTCCGGGGGTTGGTGTAACGGTAACTGATTTTGGAGTAATTGCAAAAGTTGACACCGGGGTAACCGTTGAAAGAATTAAACTATAATTAGCGCCGGCAGACAGATTGCCTAATGTATAGGCATAATTACCCACATCAGTACCACTTTCACGCCCGGGGGTACCAGCAAATTCAATAGTAGTTAAGCCGGCATTGTTGGTAAATGTAAAGACCGGGTCATTGGATCCATATACTTTGCCCTGGCCAGCGGTTGGTGTAATAGTAACGGGCGCAGGAAGAATTGAAATAATACCTGCTACATAAGTTATTTGCAAATTATCATTTACTGAGGAAGCTGGTATAATAAACTGATCACCCACATCAATACCCGTAATCATGTTGAGCGACTTTAACTGGCTTTGCCCCTGGCCAATTTGATTCTCATCAATGACCACCGCGGTTTTATTCTGATTGTTTACAATTGGTATAGCCTGTCCGTTTACAATTGTTACTGCCTGTCCATTTACAATAGTTACTGCCTGTCCATTTACTATAGTGACTGCCTGTCCGTTTACAATGGTGACTGCCTGCCCATTTACAATAGTTATGGCCTGGCCGTTTGCAAATGATTCTATATCTATCAGGCCTTTTGCACTAACCTGCGATAACGAACTCAGCATATATGTTTGAGCGGTGTTTACATTGTAATCCAAAATCGATTCCTGGGTTATATCTACTACTTTGGTTGAGCCCGTTACATAAGTACCATTGATCAGTTCTTTATTAATAATCTCACGGGAATTTTGCAAGGATTGTGAACTTACCAGGAAGCTTAAATTATCAATTTGCGCCCGGGTTAAATCAATCTCATTAATTGCTGCTGCCACACCGTTTACAATTGTTATTGCCTGTCCATTTACTATTGGTATTGCTTGTCCATTTACAATTGTTATGGCCTGTCCATTCACTATAGTTACGGCTTGTCCGTTTACTATTGGTATTGCTTGTCCGTTTACTATGGTAACTGCTTGCCCGTTTACCAGGCCTAATATGTCATTACCCTGTAAATCCTTTGCTATTTGACTTTGGTGAGCAGTTTGGATAGTGTTTAAAAAAACAGCCGGATCGGGGATATTCGTTTCGTCAATTTGATAGGTAAATTGTATATCCGGGATTTTTTGTCCGTAAGTAACTGTGGTATTTTGTGCAGTAACTGTAACCGGTAGTTTTTCAATTGTAATACTTCCCTGGGTAAATGTATAATTGTAAAGCTCCAAAAGACCAACGTCATTGGAATTTGTCGGGTCAAATATCCTTGAAGGTTTTATGATGTAGGTGCCAACATTACTATTAATAGTTGCCAATGTTGTAAAATTGATACTTTCAAGTCCTAAATCCGCCAGGGTGAGTGAGGTATTTTGAAGCGCTACGCCATCTGCCAATACCGTAGCTGTCAGAGCAGGAAGCTGTTGAGCATATTTCTTTGATTTATTATCAGCAGTAACGGTTATATTTTTTTTAACCACATCGAAGAAATACAAACTATCGCTGGAGCCACCATCCAGGGCACTATTGCTAATAGGTGGCGTGTAAATACTGATGGCCGGATTACCAATAAACGCAGGAATCTGAGCCGTTGCTTCTTTCGAATTAATTATTGTGGTGGCAAGCGGTACATCTCTAAATTTTATTATGGAATTAAAACTCAGGTATTTTCCTTTTACAGTTAAAGTAAAAGGAGATTGGCCGGGTGTAACAGACAGGGGAATTAATAATTGATCAAGTACCGGTGTTGGTTTAGCAAAGGTCCGCATAGCCGAATCCGCATTGATAAACCCATAGCCCGAGGTAAAATCAAATCCGGGTGTATTCATGTCCGTAGCTGAGCTTTGCAGAATAGATCTTATTTCACCAGGGGTAGTTGAAAGCTGGTTTAGAAATTTTTTCTTCCCTTCCATTATTAATGCGGCAACTCCGGCTGCATGAGGGGCGGCAGCGGATGTTCCAAAGAAATTAGAATAGGAGTTGTTATCATAATCCACTCCCATCTTAACCGTAGTGTTAACACCATCCGGCGCTACCAGTTCGGGCTTATTTCTTTGCAGGTTATTTACGAAAGTTCCGCCGGTTGAGGAGAAGGACTCTATGCTTAATGGCCCGGGAAAGGGTGGGGCTTTATCATACCTGGCTGCACCAACAGCAATAGCGCCTAAAGCATTTGCCTGGCCAACAAGGGTTGAAGTTCCTGTAGCATACTCATTAAACGTTATATCGCCCCGGAATACTATATACTTGAACCGGGCAGGATTGCTACTAATAGTGTTATTAATGACCAGTATATTAGTTTGTACCGGACTGGTAACAGTAAAAGGTATTATTTCAATCGGATCGCCATTGGTATTATTCCTGTTAAACCCGAAAAGTGCTGTACCATCAGTATTGGGCGTTAAATAAATATCCAGATCGTTCTTTGTACCACCAGTTGCAGTTTGGCCTAAAGAATAAATATCGTCCACCCATTGAAGTACTATTGTATAATTCCCGGGGCTAAGATTTACACTTTGAAATACATCACCCCCGCCAAAATTATGGGCATTTCCGATTAAGCCAGCCGGGGCTGCAACAGGATTGAAATCTTTTTCGTATGATTTACTTGCAAAATTACCTGCTGCTGAAAAATAGGTGGTTCCAGCGGCTGCCACTGCATCTACGGCAGCGGCTACAATACCGTCTTTAAGAAAGGGCTCCGTGATAAAAGTAATATCGTCAGCAATAATATTGCATCCTTCCTGTTTCAACTCGTTAATACCCAAAGCAAAGTCGCCGGCACTTATAAAGCCGGTCCGGAAAAAAAGTTCCGCCTTCGGTGCCACGTCATGAACTATTTGCAGCATAGCCCTTCCTTCATCGGAACGTTTAAATGGATAATCCTTCAATACATGTACTGGTGTGGTATTTCCATTGGGGTTACCGGTGCCGGGAAGGTCTCCATTTCCTATATCCTGGGCAGCGGTATTTGTAATCGGGTTGGTAGTAGCAGAAAGAATGGTATTATAACTATCTGAGATTACCCCAATCTTAACTCCTTCGCCCTGCAGGTTATATCCATTTCGAACCAGGTTTGCACGCACTGATGTATCCCCTGCCGATGTTACAATTCCATTATTACTGAAAGCTGCATAATATGGCCTGCAATAAACAATTAATGAATCCAGTGAATTAAGTAAGGGCAGCTTGCTAATCTGAAATAGTCCGGTTATTATAAAATTGCTGGCGCCATTACTTAAAATATCAGTTAAACCATAAGCTGGTGTTGTTAATAATGCTAATAACTCTGCGTATTTACCTTCTTTTGCAATTACATCTATCATTATGCTGTCGCGTTGAACAATAAAGAAGGGGGAAGGTGGGCCATTCGGATTAAAATTTTGAACAACAGATTGTAATTCAGAACCAATCAGGTTATTACTTTTACCTGATACATTAGCGGTATCACTTGCAAAACAATTAGTAGAAGTGGTTACAGTAAGAATATAAGTACCTGCACCCGAAACAGTAATTACCGCGGCATTTGCAGGCGATGTAATTGTTCCACCATTGATGGCTTGCCAGTTAAACGATGCACCAGGCGTAGTAGAAGAACCGGTAAGGGTTGTTTGATTTGCGAAATCCAATGATTTGTCGGGGCCGGCGTTTACGTTGGGTGTGCTGCATTCACTATAAGGGGCATACTCAATTTTTACACCGCTTCGAATATTTACCTGGGTAGCACTCCAAAGGGCGCCCGTGATTTGACTATTGCCGGTACCTGAGCCTATATTTATTGCTGCATAAGGAGCCCAAACAGTTCCCAACCATTTAGTAGCCGAACTGCTGGAAGAACCATTTGCCATATTAAAGCACCCGGTTCCGTTTGATGATGAGGATCCATTTCCATGAATTTCAGTGAAAATCCTTGTGGCGCTGCCACCGTTGATCATGCTAACACTGATCTTATCAAGATTTACATCATTATGAACATAAATCTTAAAAGTACCGGTAGTACTGTTCTTAAAATCAAATATGAAATAATTGGTGCCGCCCCTGTTATCAATTTTATTAAAAACATATACCCCCGTTCCATTAAAAGTAAGTGTTTTGTTCCCTGGAAGTTTAATATCATCATAAGCCCCCGGAGTAATACTTTTTGTTGAATTAATGTCGGGTATATCGGGGTAGGGGGCAAAACTTGTTATAGCGGGCAAAAGCGGGAGAACCGGAAGTGAAGGCGGACCAATAATATGTTGTCCCCCGGGAACCGGGCCCGAATAAGTTGTTCCTGCCGGACGGGTAACGTTACCTGATACTGTGCCCCCACCTATAATAATATTTCCATTTACATCTATATTGCCACTAATTGTTGCGCTGGAACCTACTGAAAGAATAGTTCCGGATACAGCGGGGGAATTAGCCGCGGTTATTTTGCCTGTTACCGAATTGCTGTTAGCCAGTTGTATGGTACCGCCGCAAAATATATTCGCATTAATAGTCGCACTCCCGGTTGATTTTACAAGCCGGTAACTGCCTACCGAGCCACCTTGTATATTAGAAGCAGGGCCTAACTGAACTGCACAACCTGGCGCTAACGGCGCCTTTACACCAACCCCACCGGGACATGAACCATTACCGCCAAAAATAACATAGTCCTTTATGTTTGTTTGTTGCGCACTTAATGTAGTAGTCAAAGTAGTAGTCAAAAAAAGGCATTGTATCATTATAAATACAATGCCCCGTAAATTGATACAAGTAGAAAACTGTCTCATAAAATTTGTAATTAAATAGTTGGTCTAAAGATTAATTCAAACTGGGTTAACATAGAACTTATTTCAATAATGCAAATGTTAACAGAAGGCAAAAGGTTACTTGTGCCAGGATATCAATTGCAAAATAAATAGCGTGAGTGGAATTAATGATAGGAATGGACTTTTAAAATAATGTCAATCAGGAATATAGGTTATCAAATATAGGACATTATTAGATGCCTTAAAAGATAATATTCTTTGGTTTAGCAAATATAAAAATAGTTTTTGTAAAAAAAATGACCCATTCTCCTGTTTTAAAAAGATTCTACCCGCTATCTTCTCCTGAAAACAAGAGGTGTTTCAAATTTTTTTCTTTTGCAGGGCAGTGGTTGAGTATTGAATGTCAAGTATTGAATATTTAGCCTGAAAAAAACTCAATAACCAATACTCCATACTCAATCTTAAAGTATAAAACCATTAACTAAATGACATTGCACTAAAGGGGTAAAACACGCAAATTGAAAGTGCCCCCATTTATTGAAATGTGCAGGGTTGATTATGTAAGCAGACTGATGTTTTTCTACAAATAACGTGGGTAAAGCTCAGCAATGGTATGTCGTACAAGAGTACCCAAATAAGCCGGGGCTGATGTTTCGCTAATAACAACGTAGGTAAAATTTACAGGTCATTTATTTTCAAAGGGCGAACTGTTTTTTAAAGGGAGGCATAATTTGAAGACCCTGTTTTGCCCCCGGCCCCTGAAGGGGAGGTCTTCTGCCACTTCATTAACTAAGCCTAAAGAACCGCTCATTATAACGCAATTAAAGTTGCCCATAGGTATTAAGTACACGAGTGCGACGCAACGATGATCCCATGAAATACTTCTGCCCGGACAACAAAAAAAATATGGTTGTATAGAAGGGTCCCGATACGCTTCGCTATCGGGATAATCAACGCAACGATGATTATCAGGGCCCTGGTGCCCGGACAAAAAAGATAAATTGCAAAATCCCGATTATTGCGGGCAAAGTATGCTGTTTAAAATGCGAAAGATCAGCCGTTCTGAATTTAATACAAATTAAATTATTTAAACAACACAAATATTTTGCCGCTACAAATAAAATATTACGGTAACAATAAAGGCAAAAACATTATGAAATGATTGAAGCAATGGCATTACATGGATAAAATTACCGGCTTCAAAAAAAATATCCTTACATTACTTTTTTTAAAAACAATATTAAAGTGATCGTTTTGCGCACCGCTCTGATGCCGAAAAAAGTAGAGGGGATTTATAATGATCCGCGTGCAGTTTTTTCATTCAACTGCCTTAACCGGTTACATAAAATTTTAATAAAGCCTCTTGCAACTTCGGGCCTTGTATCAATGAGTTCGTAAAAAGGTTCCTGGTCAATTTTAAAAAGTATGCAATCAGTTTTTGCCGTGGCTGTAGCACTTCTTGTTTCCGCATCCAATAAGGAAAGCTCACCGAATACTTCTTTTTCATGCAATACCGCCAGCGTGGCCTTCCCTTTATGAATTTGAATTTCCCCTGAAAGGATTATATACATACAGTCTCCCGGCTCGTCTTCCTCAAAAATAACAGTGCCTTGCTCCACTTCTTCTTCCTGCATCAATGGTGCAAGTTCAGCCAGTGTAGTTTCAGGCGTTTCCTTAAAAATGCTAAGCGATTTAAGGAGCAATACTTTTTCGAGCAGCAGTAATTGTTGATTGGAGTTTGCAGACATATAATAAAGTTAAAATAATTTATCAAAAAAGAAAATAAGTTTTTATAAATATTATCAGGCGGATTTATAACGATATGCTCTATTTTAAAGTCCAACGTTTTTGCTATCGGTACCAAATACTTCCAAACAAAAGTTAAGCTGAAAATTCACCTAAGGAATAATTGGCCTAAAATGAAATTTCATTTGGTATTATAAGGCAAACAAGGCGGTTTCCCTAAGCAGTATATTTTCCGCTGATGTGTATTTTTTTATTAAGGAATTATCAATACGATGTTGTTGTTTTTTGGAAGTGTATAAACAACAAGCCATCGTCCAGTCGTTATATGGCCTTATTTCTTCTGCTAAAATGCGGATCAATACCCTTTCCACATTTTCAAAGAATTCTGCCGGGTAAATTTTTCTCAGGCCATGCATCCTTTCAGAAATATTGCCCGGTTCAAAAATGGTATTGAAGTGCCCGGCAATATCTTTACGTACGGTAATGTCAATAATCTCCATTGCATTGATGATGCTTCCCTTTTTTCCTGTTGCATAAGCGGTGCGTACTTTGTTAATATGTTCACGATCGTATAAAAGGGCGAATACTTGTAACAAACATTCCCTTAGCGCAATTAACTCCAGGTAAAATGAGTTGATAAGTAATTGATACTTTCCGTGCCGCGGCTCCAAACTGCTTTGCATATATATAATGCCGGCACTGCGTGACAGCAAATTTTTTGTTATTGAAATAAAAATATGGTGATGAACTGGTTGGGGAATATAATTGCTGCGGTACATTGCCTTTATCACAGTCATGTATTCCTCAGGGAGGCTTGTTAGTAAGGATAGTAATATTTTCTGTGCCTGTACCCCACCTATCCTTCCACATAAAAGTATTAATTTTTCTTTTTGAAGCTGGGTTGCTTTCGCACTTGTAATGTATGCAAGGATGAATGGCAATGATAGCTCGCCGGCAATAAAAAGCGGCTGAATGACCGCTATATCGTCCGTTTTGATCCTGTTCATTAATTCCTGCAGCAATAATTGATTGCCTGATTTTCCCGCTGCCGGAAAGGCGGCTTTTCTTACAGCGGCATTGTTGTCATTCATCAATTGAAGTATCATTTCAATTTGACTGCAATTTTCCTGGCTACTTAATATTTCCGCTACTAACATCCTTTCCTGATCGTTTTCAGATGAAATCATTAGCGCTAATATTGACCCCGCACATTTTTTACTTTGCCCCGATCCGTAAAAGAATAAACCAGTTAGTGCGGCCTGCCTTATTTCCGGTACTATATTGTCCAGGTAGGGGAGTATTATTTGATTGTCTGTTCCATTCCTGCACAACAATTTTATTGTTTCCGCCACTATCAACGGGCTATTATCATGTTGTAAGAATGGGAGCAGAAAATCTTCCTTAGCAGGGAAACGTTTTTGCTCAATTAATTTCAGTACGGCTATTTTTACTTTTTCCGAAGGATGCCGTAATGCGGCAATCACCAAATCATCAGTCATTTGATGATTGCTTTTATACAGCATATTCAAGATATTGATAACTTCCGTTTCAGTACCGGACTTTGCCTTTTCTTTAAGCCAATCCAGGGTCCCCGAATCGCTGATGGAAAAATCCTCCCGGTTAAAATATTGGCTGCTGATCGTTTTAACTACGGTTTTAAGGTATTGGCTGTTTACCCGGTAAATGCCAACGATCCATAATACACAAATAGACAGGAGAACATACGTAAGCGTAAGCAGGTCAACTTTATGCTGATAGTGTATCAATAATAAGAGCATCACTCCTGCAATTAATGATGCAAATGGGTCCATGATCCCTTTTACGATGGTATGCGCCCTTAACCGTTCATGATTGGAAAGTGGTTGCATGATAGTAAGAAAAACCGGGGAGTTAATGGCTGACCGTAAAATGTCCACTACGAGATAAGTAACACCAAATAAATAAATAATTAATTCCTGGTACCGGGGTAAATTTTGAGTGAGAATAATAATGGAGATGAGCAGGAGCAACACTACGGGTGTTATTAAAAGCGATTTAATGATACCCAGTTTATTAATAAGGCGGCCGGTAAAGATCATTTTTACCAACATGGCTATAAGTCTCACTGTAGCGAGAAAAAAAGCAATGAATTTTGCCAGGGAAACATCGTCCTCAAACGATTCTCTTACGCCTGCATAAAAAGAAAAATTAATGATGATGATACTTCCCGTCATGATAATACTAAGTACCGCCAGCCGCCTGATCAAAGTATTACCTGAAAAGTTTTTAACGATCTTGCCTATTCCCTGTAATGAATGCTTTGCAGGATGCTTTTTTTTATGTTGTACATCAAGTAATAAACCCGATTTTTTTATACTCAGTAAAAACGGGATGGAGGCCAGCATGCAAATTACACCTGGCCATAAAAGATTAATCGTACCAATATATTCTACTATAACCAGGGCAAACGAATAACCGATTAGTTTAGCAGGTATGTCACCCGCGCTGATGACGCCAAAAAGCCGTTTACTTTGCCTGGCATCAAATAATAAAGATGCCACGCCCCAAAACTCAAGATTATTGAGCAGGTATAAAACATTAAACCAGGCCAGCATCCAATATAAAAACCAGTCTGTTTTTATAAATTGAAAGGCCAGCCTGAAAAGAAGCATGCTTGCTATCATAAAAACAGTGATGATGACAGATAGCGTACTTATATCGAATTTATGCTCTATCCGGGAATAGATAAAACCAACCAGCCATAGCAAAAGGGAAGAATATATAAATACGTATGGCAATTCCGTAATGGGAAAACGGGCAAGAAAAAGGGCGAATGCCGCAGTAAAGAAAAATGCGATTCCAGCGCCCTGAAAAAACTGAAGCAGAAAAAGTTTTTTTACCAACCAACCTTCTTCAGCCCTTATATTTAATGTTCTTAACCAGAATATTTTTTGTTTCATTTGGCGTTTCAAATAATGATTATTTCGTGGTTGATTTTTTGGGGGTTGCCAGTTGCCTGATAAATTTCAATTTTAGAGGACCGCGTTTTTGCCGGGATGTTTTTGTGAAATATTCATGTTCTTTCAGAAAATCCAATTGCCTTTCTTCCCAATCTTCTACTCCGGTTATAAAGTTATACGCTTTTAACTCATGCCGTAATTTATCACCCGTTTCAAAAAAATCTTCCCTGCCCAGATAATCAAGATCAGCGTCACAGATAATTTTTTGCAGTTCGTTGCCAGGCGATTGCGGAACTTTTGTAGCCATGATCAATTCGCATATATTTTCAATCGCTTTTTCGCTCATTCCAAAACCCGGTAATTGTTCCCGTGCTATTTCACAACTTCTTTTTTCATGCTGATTGTATGTAAACAGAAAACCTGTATCATGGTAAAGTGCGGCAACCTGTAGTTCCAGCAATATTTGGTTATCTGTTATGCCTTCTTCTTTAGCAATGGCCAGGCATTGTACGGCAACATCCAGCGTATGATTGGTGTTATGATAAGTGCGGGCCTTTGAAAGGCCCGCATTAAGCATAGATATTACATGGTCCCGGATTACAGTCAGATTTATCATAAAAGTGAAATATAAATATATGAATATACACCGGATATCAATATTTTTAATATTAAAAAATCAATATCAATAAAATTCACAGCCGAATCTATCCATTTTACTGCCAGACATTATATTTTGCAGATGCTTCACTCAATCCTGAAGAATTTTGTAAATATGTTCAGGATAAAATACGTAAAAACTATCCACGATATGTGTGGTTGCAATACGGGCGGGCGGGCAGGAAGTTGGTTTTAAAAATAAATGGAACCTGTTTAACCGGTTACAAAAAAATAGCAATGGCCTGATGGGGGTTGCTGTAATAAAAATGAACAAGTATTCTTTACAATAGCATGTTTTCCTTCGCAAAATTTACCAATCCGGCTACATTTTACTTCCAGGTTGCGGAGAATATATTAACGCCGGGATATTGAATTATAGCTTATGCACCATATCCAGAAATTCGTTGACCGATATAATAGCGATGTGGGGAAAGAAAGCTTTTTAGCTTCGTTAAAATGGGCGTCAATGGTTACCAGGTAATCTGCGTTAGCTGCTATAGCAATATCAAAGAATTTATTGTCATCTGCATCCTGCGTAATGGCATTCCAATAATAATATGCACGTTTGTAAATAATATCAGGGGACTCAGGAAAAATTTCCATTACCGGCGCTGCTGCTTGCGGTGCAGCATGTTCCAACAGGATTTCCTCGTATGCATGTACTATGTTTTCGGATAATTCCAATTTGTATTTGCCGTTTATAAATGCTTCCCATATTGGCCTGTACCTGCTCCTTTACCTAAGGCAACCAGTAATATATTGGAATCTAAAACAACTTTCATTCGGAGTGTTTAGATTGCCTGCGAAAATGTGATTTACTTAACGCTTCATACATTTCTTCGGAAATACCTTTTTCCAGTTCCCATTTATCTACTTCTTCATCCAACTGCTTAGCCAATAATTTTACTGCCAACAGTCGCATCTGCATAAAATCCTCAAAAAGTTTCGAAGGATTGAGACAAAATGACTCATTGGAAAAATCTGCGAATGATAAAAAGGACACAGAAAATAATAAACAAACAGAAGAGGAGAAAAATACCAATAGCGAAGAGGATAAAGAAGGCCAGCCTATAATTACACCATGGAATATCCCCGGATATTAACCTACACTCACCTAATGATAAAGGGTTATAGCGATGAAAGAAAAATATTTAAGATTCCCGGACCTGAAAATATCCAGGCTTTTTGATTCCCTTGCTAATCAGATAATCAGGAATGCTGATTAGAAAATAATTAAGCTAAATATCCCATTTTATCCGCAAAGTAATATGCCTTACTATTAATTGAAATCACTATTGTGCGGGATAAATAAAAAATCAGCATTTTATCCTCTGAACGCCTTGATCTTATAGTATTTTATTTCAGGAATGAAAAGCAGGGGGGTGTGAATTGAATCTAAAAATTGGTGAATAAATCTACTTGAGGTTCAGTTTTCTTATACCTTAAACACTTTTAATTGTGCAATGCAAGTAAATTTTTTATGCTCATATAGCTTGGCAGATGCATTCTCAGGATAGCCACCAGATTGATGAGTGGTATCAGCAAACTAACAAAAAAGGGGGCGATAAGCCCCTTTTACTACTTTTTTTTCATTATTTATCCCGGACAATAGTGAAAATTAAAATAAAAAACCCCGTCATATACAGACGAGGTTAACAAATTGATTATAAAATAATTTAGGGCTTCTTTGTAGTATCTAAAGCAGCAGGTACAACAGTACCTGGTAAAGGAACTGTATTTTGTTGTTGAGGTACACTGGCAGGGGCTCTATTGATGAGATCATCATTTTTTGATGAACCGCCTGTACTTTTTGGAATGAATACCGGGGAAATAATACATAAAACACCAACGATGCCTGCAAATACCCAGGTGCCTTTTTCAAGTACATCGGTTGTTTGTTTTACACCCATCAACTGGTTGCTGAAACCACCCAGGCTGCCCGACAATCCACCACCTTTAGGGTTTTGTACCAATACTATTAAACCCAATATGATAGAGGCGATAATAACTAAGATTCCGAATAAAATTAACATATCAATGTTCTTTTAGTTGATCAATTTTGGCTGCAAAGTAAGCGCTTTTGGAGGGATTGAGCAAACTTAATTTATTATATACTTCAATGGCCTTATCATCCTTGCCCTGTAGTAGTAATACTTCTGCCATAGCCTCCGTTACTACAGCGGCTTCTTTATTTGATTGTTCGGCTAATCGTTGAATTGATATATCCGGTTGGCCGATTTGCGGAGGCAGTAGGTCCCCGTTGATTTTTTTCATTGTTTTCAGCCAATCGGTAAAGCTTTTTAATTGTTTGCCCAATTTATCGGAAGGCTGTATTTCACCGCTTAATTTAATTCCGAGGCTGGCGAAATAGTCTGATGTGTGTAATGGCTCAAATGTAATAGTATCTTCGGTTGTATTAGCAGTATCTATATTTAATTTGAAGTTCAGCGGTTCAATTTCCGGTTCTGTAATGGGTTCATCTTCGGTTTCGGTTTCATTTACAAGGGGGCTTTTTTCGTTATTAAAATGCCCCGATGGAAGGGAGCCGTTTATTTCATCTTCATTTTCCGGCACAATTGAAAAGGCGCTTTCATTATTATCCTCATTGATTTCTTTTTCAGTAATTATCTTTTTTTCCGGTTGGGATAAATTGGGCCATTCGTTGAGGGCCGGTTCAATTTTTTTTTCCGCGATTATTCCATCTGCATTATTTTCATTGTCACTAATTATGTGCCCACCTGTATAGGGAGCAGCGCTTGCTGAAATTACCTCCGGTGTTATTTCTTCAGAATGAAATTGAACAGTTTCCTGAATGGCTGGCGCTAACGCTTCATCTGCAATAACACCAATGGCGGCTTCCTCCGGTTGCGGAGCAGGAACCTGTTGATTGGTTGATACTGCCTGGATTTCTTCAATACTTCCTGCTTTAACCGGGTGATTTAAAATGGTTGGGCCACCGTTATCCCTGGTTTCATTTGGTTTAATTGCGGCTGCTAATACATCCTGGTTTTCGGGAATTGCCGATTGGTTCTTATCCCCAAAAATAGTATCGCTCAATTCGCCTGGGCTATGCTCATTTTCCTGCAACTGAAATTGTAACCAATAGGGATTATTGAACAGAACGGAAGTTTTAGCTGCCTGTTGTTGATAAGCGGTTGTTCCTTTCTCAGCCTGTAACAATAAAAAAAAATGCGCCGGGGAAAAATAAGGATGTTCATTTGTTATTTGGGTAAGATAATCCAGGGTACCAGCATCTGTTAACTTTCGTTTAAAGAGAGATTCAAAAAGTAAATCGCTGTTACCCATACATCGAAGATAAATTTATAAATGCTATTATATTAATGTTGTGTTACAATTTATTTACACGAATTATAAAATACGAATTTGAAATTAATACGGTGACCAACCCATAATTCGTGTAATTAGTGTATCAAATAGGTGCCATAAGTTTTACTCATTTTTATTCTTAACGTTACAATAATTATTAATCGCCGCCAAATTTACCAATTAGAAAATATTTTGTTGAATATGCCATCAATTATATTTTTAATAATTTCCGGGAATAGAGCAGCCTGTGCCTGTTCCAGGCTTTGGTTAGCGGGGAAATCGAAATTATTGGAAAGGTCTGTTTCAAAATTTTTCTTATCATCCAATGTATTTTTGAAAATCAAATGAAATGAAACCGATAAGCGGTTGGTACTGGCATCATTACCCGAAATTCCACTGGTGGATACATTGTAATCAGATATATAACCGCTGATATCATAATGTGCATTATCATCATTGGTTTGGCGAAGCCGGGTATTACCGATCACCTTTTGTTTCATTTTTTCCGTTAACTGAGGGCTCAATTGGGGATTTACATACCGGGCCTTATTTTCAAAGTAATTTATCCTGAATGTTTTAACCTCTTCCGGAATGGGGGAGGTATCTTTAAATGAGTATTTGCAGGTAGCAAAGCTAAAAACCGCAATGAGCAATATACAAATTGGCAATAAGAATATACGGCTGCTTGCCGGCTGCCCATTGCCTGTTGCCAATTGCCCCTTGCCCCTTGCCCCTTGCCCTTTGCTCATTGTGTTAGTCTTCAATATCATATTCTTTCAGTTTTCTGTACAATGTCCTTTCACTTATTCCCAGGTCGGAGGAGGCGTCTTTTCGCTTGCCTTTATGTTTTTTTAATGCTTTAATGATCAGCTCCTTTTCTTTGTCCATTATACTCAGCGATTCTTCAATTGCTTCATGTTGATGAATGTCTTCTCCCTTTTGATTAATAAAAACCGGCTGGCTGGACTGACCGAAATTATTAGCCGATACAGATGGTTTATGATCCGGCAACATGCCATCCATATTATTATACATCGGGATGTTTTGTGCCATCCCGGGATTTTGTAAAATCTCGTAAAACATTTTTTTCAGTTCATTCACATCCTTTTTCATATCAAAAAACAACTTGTACAATATCTCTCTTTCGTTGGCGAATTCCTGTTGGCTGAGTGCCGCTTTACCCCCCACTAACACGGGAAGCCGGTTAAAATTATTTTCCGGTAAAAAGTTTTTCAATTCGCCGGATGAAATATTTTTCTCCTTGGATAATACGGAAATCTGCTCCGCGATATTCTTCAATTCACGCACATTGCCGGGCCAGGGATAAATCATTAACAAACCTTTAGCGTCTTCATCCAACTGAATAGGAGCGCCTTTGTAGCGGTCAGAAAAATCAGCGGCGAATTTCCTGAATAGCAGGGGAACATCTTCTTTCCTGTCTCTTAGTGACGGAACCCTGATGGGTACGGTATTTAAGCGATAGTAGAGGTCTTCCCTGAACCTGCCGGATTGGGTCCTTTCCAGTAATTCCTTATTGGTGGCCGCAATTACCCTCACGTCGGTTTTTTGAACCTTACTGCTACCCACCCTGATGTATTCGCCGGCTTCCAGTACACGAAGTAAACGGGCCTGGGTACCCAGGGGCAGTTCTCCAATTTCATCTAAAAAAATCGTGCCGCCATTTACCGTTTCAAAATAACCCTTGCGGCTATCAAATGCGCCGGTAAATGAGCCTTTTTCGTGGCCGAAAAGTTCGGAGTCGATCGTGCCTTCCGGAATAGCGCCACAGTTAACCGCTATAAACGGGTTATGCTTTCTTGCGCTCATGGCATGGATGATCTGCGAAAAAACTTCTTTACCCACGCCACTCTCACCATTAATGAGAACACTAAGATCCGTATTGGCTACCTGTGCAGCTACATTCAACGCATGGTTGAGGGCAGGTGAATTGCCAATTATTCCGAAACGGTTTTTTATTGATTGTAAGTCCATAATGTTACCCCTCCGCCCCCCAAAGGGGAACCAGGGAAGTTAAAATTTAGTCACTCCGTTCCTTGATGGGGAAATTGAAGTATTGTTTTAAAAATTGTTTTCAATTATTTGTAAAACCTTTTAAAGTTGTTTTTTATGAGCCATACTTAAGTGCTGCTGTTTAACCTCAGCCGGATAGCACTTTTATGCAACCATTTTTCATTGGTACAAACATTTGTTTTTCAATTAAGCATCGTTGTGTCACTCCCTTGTGCCGCATACCATTGGGGATCTTTGCCCACGTAGTATGTAGAACACGAATCCTCATTAGGAGCGAATTGGTGTTCCTATCAGTGTGCCTGCGGTACAACTTTCTATTTTCACTATTACATAATCCCCTTTTTTAAAATCCCCTTTTGGAAACACCACCACTTTATTCTGGTCGTTTCTTCCATGCAGGTCGTTCTCTGTTTTTTTTGAAAAACCTTCTACCAGCACCTTACATGTTTTGCCTATATCCCTTTGCATACTTTGTAAAGAATGTATGCGGTGCATGTCAACCATTTCCTGCAATCTCCTTTTCTTTACGTCTTCCGGTATATCATCCTTAAACCTGCGTGCAGCAAGCGTTCCGGGGCGTTCACTGTAAAAATACATGTATGCCAGGTCGTATTTGCAATATTCCATCAGGCTTAATGATTGCTGGTGGTCTTCTTCCGTTTCGGTACAAAACCCGGTGATCATGTCCGTAGATAATCCACAATCCGGGATGAGCTCACGAATGCGGTTTACTTTGGCCATGTACCATTCCCTTGAATAGGTACGGTTCATCATCTGCAATACCCGGCTGCTGCCACTTTGCACCGGAAGATGTATGTAATTACAAATGTTATCATGTTTCGCAATGGTAAACAATACTTCGTCTGTAATATCTTTTGGATGGGATGTACTAAACCTCACTCTTAATAATGGAGAAACCAATGCCACCATTTGCAACAAACCTGCAAAAGTTACAGTCTCTTCATACCCCCCTTCTTTGGAGGGGTTGGGGGAGGCTTTCCAATAGTAGCTGTCAACATTCTGGCCTAATAAAACCACTTCACGGTAACCATTTTCGAACAGATCTTCGCACTCATTAATGATACTGTTTGCGTCCCTGCTTCTTTCCCTGCCCCTGGTAAAAGGAACTACGCAAAATGAACACATATTATTACAGCCCCTCATGATGCTTACAAAGGCGTTTACTCCATTGCTGTTTAACCGGATGGGCGCTATATCCGCGTATGTTTCATCCCTGCTTAATAATACGTTTATTGCTTTCTGGCCTGTTTCCGCTTCTTCAATAAGGCCGGGTAAACTGCGGTAGGCATCGGGGCCCACCACCAGGTCAAC
>JANOTW010000631.1:0-2511 GCA_031416575.1 Ferruginibacter sp. | reverse complement strand
CTGGTACCGCCCTTACAGTGATTGGTTCTTATGTTATACTTCGCAGGGGATAAAATAGTGATGTATATTTTGCTATACTGCGCAAGGGATAAAAACGTGAAGAAGATTTTTTGTCCGGGCAGTGAAGCGATGGGCAACATCGTTGCATCGCCCTCTTGTACCGCATACCATTGGGGGACTTTAATTGTGTTTTAAATTAATTCGGGAGCGTATTTTATTTGGTTATTGCACAAGATAAATATCCCTAATTTATTCCTTGCGCAGTATAACCAACGAAAAAGCACAACGCTTATATAAAAATGTATTTCCAATTACTACGTAAGAAAAGTCCTCCAAAGGTATGCGGTACAAGAGTACCCAAATAAGCTACGGTTGATGTTTCGCTATTTACAACGCAATTAAAGTTGCCCAATGGTATTCAGTACAAGAGTGCGACGCAACGATGCTTAATTGAAATACTTCTGCCGGGACAACAAAAAAAAGTATGGTTGTATAGAAAAGTCCCGATGTTCGGGATTAAGATGACAAAACCCAGGATGAATGTATCAGCCAGACAGCGATGCTTAATAGTAGCGCTTCCGTTGGTTTCATAAAAATATAAATCACTTTTTTACGCCTTTTGCGGTAAACATGCCCATCACAAGTAAATATGCCCATCACCAGGTACAATGCTGTAAAACGTCAAGCGCCTGAAATAAAAAAATATACTGGCAACCTATTATTAAAATGCTTCGTTCTACAATTAGTAATTTATTTTTTTAACCCGGAATATATAAGACTCATTGCTTGAATAAGTATATAAATTCCTTAATATTATTTATGAAAAAGAATATTATTTTTTTAGCGACAGCCACTTTATCAGTAATCGTAATCACATCCTGTAAGCGGGACCCGGTAATACAACCACCTCCCCCCCGTACAGATATACATTTAGATTCCAATGCGCAGGTAGGCGCACACATTGTGGATAAAGATGGCAAAACTTTATATTATTTTTCCAATGATATAAACGGGCAATCAAGCTGCACCGGTGGTTGCTTAACAACCTGGCCAATATTTTATGCAGATAGCGTGACTACCACATTTAGCGGTGGTTTACCGGCCTCCGATTTTAAAACAATCATAACTGCCGCAGGTACAAAGCAAACAAGTTATAAAGGATGGCCACTGTATTATTATGCTCCGGCAGGTGTGGCAGAAGCGGCAGGAGAAACCAAAGGAGAAGGCATAGGCAATATATGGTTTGTGGCCAAAACCAAATATTCAATAACTATCGCCAACTTTCAACTTACCGGCGCAAATGGCAAAACCTATTTAAGTAACTACACTGAAGGTATTGGCCGTACCAATTATTTTTGCGATGAGAAAGGTAATACATTATATTCTTTCGGAAGAGACAGTGCATTTAAAAATAAATATACAAACCCTGCTTTTACAAATAATGCTACCTGGCCAATTTACGAAACAGATAACATAACGGTGCCATCCACATTGGATAAATCATTGTTTGTAGTTATTACTTTTAACGGTAAAAAACAGTTGACTTATAAAGGATGGCCCTTGTATTATTACGGGCCTGATAATTATGCAAGGGGTATCAATAAAGGAATTACCGTGCCTGCATCGCAACCAGTTGGCGCTATTTGGCCCGTAGTAATAAAAGATGCCGTGCCGGCGCCAAGATAAAAATCATTGCAGGTAAAACCATGCCTGGCAAAATCGCTTAAAATATAGTTTGACAAAGGGTTTCAATCATATAGATTGAAACTTTTTGCTATTCCGTCATTTCTTACCGTGGTAATTTTCCTTATTATTTGTTCAACCTGCTAATGAATGAAAGATTTTGAAACTTAAATGAAAAGCGCAATCCCCAAGGCTTTGAAACAAGCTATTGGGGGAGGCCCGCCGGAGTATTTTTTAATCCGGGAACTTTTAAAAGAATTTGTATAAATTAAAGGGGAGCCTTGCAGGCTCCCCTCTATTGGTTTCCAATTATTAATTACCCGATTTTTAAGGTGGTTACTTCATCGCCTTTTAAAAGGCTGATTACGTTATTACTTTCTCAGCGTAACTGTTGAAACTTTTGTATCCTCTCCTTTGCGCACCCTGATATTTGTTATGGTAGAATCAAGATATGGCGATGTAGCGTCAAACCGTATTGAGTAGGTCCCTTCCTTTATTCCCTTGATTTTATACCCGCCACCATCTTCGGGAAATGCGTAAGCGGTATCCGTTGCATTAAACACCGCCACCATTGCTTTTGCATCCTTCGGAAAAACCTTACCTTCTACTGAACCTGTATTGCGTTCGGAATAACATTTTATCTGCGGCCGCAGGCAGTACCCGCCATTTTTATTCTTGATGGATTTTGCTATATCAAAATCTATCCTGAGTTTTATCGCACCACCAGCGAGTGTATCAATAGTGTTGGATGCCACCTTTATATAAACATAAGGTTTGCTTTCACAAATTGATAAAGGAAAATTACGTGTGGCATCCGTCCACAATGTA
>JANOTW010000630.1:0-2604 GCA_031416575.1 Ferruginibacter sp. | reverse complement strand
AAGCTTATTTTTTGAAAGAAGCAAAAGCAGCGGCGTTGCAGGAGTTACGTCCCGATTGCCATCGGGAGGGAGGCAAAAGCAACGAATTCAAAAGTGAAAGTAAGTACCACAGGGTCTTTGCGAATAATTCACCTAATCCCAAATGTGTAATTACAGATACCCGAAACAGCTTTTTCAGGCACTAAATATTATTGACAATATCGCTGCAACAAATAAAAAACAGGCAATAACAAGTTGAAACAAATCAGACATCAAAAAATCAGACATCAGACATCAGGCATTAGTTTCTTACCCTCGGATCCACCACTCCATACAATACATCCGCCAGCATATTGATCCCGATAAAAATGCAGGCGCTAATTAAAACAGAACCCATTACCACTGGATAATCTAATTTCTCTAAAGCATCCACCGTAATTTTTCCGATACCTCTCCAGCCAAAAATGTATTCAACAAAAAAAGCGCCCGCCAGTAGTTCAGCAAACCATCCTGTAATAGCAGTTACCACAGGATTCAATGCATTTCGTAAAGCATGCCTGAAAATTACGGTTCTTTTACCAAGCCCCTTCGCATAGGCGGTCCTAATATAATCCTGGCTCATCACATCCAGCATTGAACTTCGGGTAAGTTGCGTAATGATCGCCAGCGGCCGAATACCGAGTGTAAATGCAGGCAGGATAAGATTTTTTAAAGTCAGGTATTTTTCACCTGTCACTTCATCAATATCAAACCAACTGCCCGTTAAATTCAAACCGGTATAGGGATGTAGCGCCACCCCAAATAGAAATGCGATGATAATGGCCATAAAAAAGGATGGAGCGGATATGCCCGCAATACTGGAGAACACAGCGGTCGTATCTATCCAGCTACCTTTATTTACGGCTGCTATCACCCCCAATAAAATACCCATGAAAGTGGCGAATATCATGGCGGCTATGGCTAACAGTAAGGTGCCAGGCAGGGCTTCCATCAAAAGGGCCCCTACATTTTTTTTTGTTTGATAGCTTTTGCGGAGATAAGGGATTTTTAAGCCCACTTTAGTATCACGGCCAACAAATAAACCATGCAATTCTTTCTTTGCGATATCTTCCCTGCTGTGAATACATACTGGTGAAACATCGTTTAAATATAAAACAAACTGTTTCCATTTGGGCTGATCTAAATATAAATCCCGCCGGATATTTTCCATTGTTTTTTTATCACCGGTTTGCCCTACGATCAATCTTGCCGGATCACCAAAACCCTGAAACATGATAAAGACAAGCACTACCACGCCGAGAAGTACCAACAACGAATAAAATGATTTTTTTAAAAGATTTTTCAAACTGTTTAGAATAAATTATCAACGATGATATCCGCTATTCAACCTGCTGTTATGAAATTCGGGAATGGTGAATGATGAAATTTCAAACTTTCATTTTTCATAATTCTTCATTCTTAACTATTTAAAAACTTTCCCAATATCAGCCCAACTATACTTCTCCCGTACCACCGGCCCTTTCATTACAAATAAAGTAGGGTTAGCCCTGGCTGCAGTTTTTATAGCGGTAGCGTCGCTGGTTAATACGGGTATGTTATAAGTATTTTGTAAATTAAAAAATGCGTTTACCTTTTCCCTATCGGATGTAATAATATAAATGGGTTGGTTTTGTTGCCTGGCTTTTTGTGCCATGTTACTAAATGCCGCAGACCATTTGTTGACACCATCATTCAGGTTTTGTAAAAAGAATAAATAATATTCGCCGGGTTGCCCGAGTACTTCTTCCGTTACATTTATTCCGGCGGAATCTGTTAATGAAAAATCATTGATTGCCGGAATATTGTTTTTTCCTTTGGTTACCAGGTTTTGTTTTCTTTCCGTAAACTTCCAGGTGCTGTCAGGTAAATTATCAGTTGTAAATTCTTTTTTTGCTCCATTTTTTTCATACACAAAACTGTACTCATATTTATCGGGGATGGCGCCTGCCGGCATTTTCCGAAGTTCAAGTATATTGTTTCCCTTCTTAAACGGAAGACAGTCTTTTAATGGCAAATGTTTTAATACATAGAATTGTAAAAAAGTGGCGCCAATTACACTCATGAAAATAATTATTACGCCAATTATTCCTTTAAATAAAGGCGAAATATGTTTTTTATAAATGATGAGGAAAATTAATAACAGCGTAAGGATAATATCTTTAATGAAAGTTTGTAGTGGGGTAAGTGGTATGCAATCTCCAAAGCAGCCGCAAGCCCTTATTTTTCCCGTGAATAAAACATAGCCGGTCAAGAATGTGAAAAATAAAGTAAGCAATAATAAAAATACCAGCGCCATATTTTTTTTCCATCCGGTTAACAAGGCCACTCCTAAAACTATTTCCAATACGATCATCATTATAGAGAACCATAATGACTGGCCATGCAGGTAATTCATCAGTCCGGGTAAATATCCATTGCTGGCCCATACTTCAAAAAACTCCTGCATTTTATAACCCAATCCCAATGGATCAATGGCTTTTACAAGGCCGGAAAAAATAAATAATGATCCAACAAGGATACGGGCAATGTTTACTGCTATTTTCATTTCACTAATAATGTTTAATGGATAATTTAATAATTGATAAT
>JANOTW010000629.1:0-1756 GCA_031416575.1 Ferruginibacter sp. | reverse complement strand
CAACTTCAGGCACCTACAAATTATTGGGGGAAGTACCCAATGAAACCCATCGCAGGCAGATAGGCACATTCCTGGAAACGCCCAATTTTTATCATTATTTATCCGCGGAGCGAAATTTAAAAATAGCGGCTGCCATAAAGGGAAGGGGCGAAGGGGATATACCCGGGGTATTGGAAATGGTAAATCTAACGCAGCGAAAAGACTCCCTCTTCAGCACCTATTCCCTGGGCATGAAACAGCGGCTGGCAATCGCTTCCTGCCTGTTGGGCAATCCAGAAGTATTGATATTGGATGAGCCTACCAATGGATTGGACCCGGTGGGTATTGCTGAAATAAGGGCCCTCATAAAAAAATTGCACCTCGAAGGCAAGACCATCATCATGGCAAGCCATTTACTGGATGAGGTAGAAAAGGTATGTACACATGTATCCATTTTAAAAAAGGGCGAACTTGTAGCAACCGGTAATGTAAATGAGATACTGGCATCTGAAGATATTGTAGAGGTTGGTGCAACAAACATGGCCGCATTAAAAACTACAATACTGCAATTGCCGGGATATAGCCATTTAAATGAGCAAGGTAATTTACTGCAACTTTTTTACGCCATTGGTACAGCTAACCTTGAAAATATAAACCGGCATTGTTTTAATGACAGCATTGTGTTGAATCATTTGCAATTGAAAAAGAAAAGCCTCGAATCTAAATTCTTTGAACTAACTAACTAACTAATTTATCAACTGTTTTACCATGATGAAATTATTGAAAATAGAATGGCTTAAAATGAAGAACTACCCTGCGTTTGTAGCCATCGGCCTTATATTTTTGGTTTGCGTATTTGGCGTCAGCTTTATTGCCTATATGTTTAATAAAAGCGTACAGGAAACTCCGGCGGCAATGTTAATGGGTTCTTATTTTTCCTTTCCCAACGTTTGGCACACGGTCTCCTGGTTGAGTAATTTCACTTTATTTCTGCCTGGTTTATTGATCATTTTAATGATCACCAATGAATTCACTTACAAAACCCACCGCCAGAATATTATTGATGGATGGAGCCGGGATGAATTTATTAAAGTGAAAATAGCCATAGTATTTATTTTTTCAGCTATCGCGACTGTATGGGTGTTTATTGTTGCTTTGGTGATCGGCTTAATATCCGGGGGCTCATTTTTATTGGATAAAGTACACAATATCGCTTACTTTTTTATACAATCGGTTTCCATATTGATGCTGGCTTTAATGATAAGCGTACTCGTAAAAAGAGCGGCGCTGGCAATAGCTGTTTTTATTGCCTATGTGTATATATTGGAAAATCTGATCGGTGCGATTATTAATGGGCTTCAATTTAAAAACACAACCGATTCTGCAAAGATTATTCCCTTTGCGGACGTTTTGCCAATCAATTCAACAGACAGCCTCGTACCGTTTCCTTTCTTCAGGGAGATATTGAATAAGACGATGCCACAAATGAGTATTTATGTTTTGTTAGGTGCAGCCCTTGTATATCTGGCAGCATATATTATTATTGCCAGAAAACAATTTTTAACAAGGGACCTTTAACCGGGCAATGCTATTTGTTTTTTGAAAGCCGCAACTTTATGGGAGGATATTAATTTTATGGGATTAGGTGAATTATTCGCAAAGACCCTGTGGTACTTACTTTCACTTTTGAATTCGTTGCTTTTGCCTCCCTCCCGATGGCAATCGGGACGTAACTCCTGCAACGCCGCTGCTTTTGCTTCTTTCAAAAAATAAGCTT
>JANOTW010000628.1:0-2740 GCA_031416575.1 Ferruginibacter sp. | reverse complement strand
CGACGATAAGCGCTATCGTTACTAATATTCAACAGTTCAGCTACATCATCGGCAAGGGAAATATGTTGTGGCAATTTTCCTTTTATATGCTGAAAAAATAATTGCTGGGCGTTTGCTGTTTCCATGTACGGTTTGTTTATTAATTACTGCTGTTGGCAGGATTTTTTTAGTATTAATTACTAAGATACCTAATCAAATTGGCAATTGTTGCAAAACTTATTGCCCCAATAAGTAAATATTACCGGATCAGTATTTCCCACCAGTTTTAAAATGATGACGGCATTTATCAATTATGAATGGGCAAACGAGTGATATAATTTTGGGTTGTTAATCAAATTTCATCAATCTAAAACAATAATCATGATACCGTTTCTGATTTGTATTTTAATTAAAAAATACGGCAACCAACGTTTGGCAGGGACAGTTTTAAAAACAAGTAAATTTTTTAGTTCCCGCTTCCATATCATTTTTGTGAGCCTGCTAACAATACTCCTGTTGCTTATTCCAATATTTTCAAAAACCCAACCGCTGCAATTGAATTATAAAATAATGAAGGGTAGGGATGATATCGGTTGGTTGCGGCTTCAAAAAAACATTGCCGGAAATAAATCAAACCTGATATTGGTTTCAGAAATAAAAACCCGTGTCATCTTCCTTATCACTGTGTTTGCAAAAGAATCGGCAATATTTGAAAATGGAAAACTGATTTATTCTTCTCAATTCAGAAAAACCAACGGCAATACGAACGTGGATAAACAAACAAGGCTTGTTGCTGATAAATACGAAGTGTTTGAAAATGGTCAAAAGGAAAAACTAACTATCCCTTTTATCGGCACAAACCTGTTGAGCCTGTATTTTAATGAGCCCTTAAATATAAAGTTCGTTTATTGCGATAAACACGAATGCTTTATCAAAATAATAAAAACGGATGATGGTGGATATAAGGTAAAGTTCCCTGATGGCAATAGCAACAGCTATTATTATAATGGGGCCATCTGCACCAAAATAAAGATCATCCATACATTTTATTACGCGGAAATTATTCTTACACCTTAAAACAATCGCCATGCAAACAACAAATATTATAATTTATATCTTTTGTTATGCGATGTTTTTTGTACTTAGCTGGATAAGTAAGCTCAATAATAACCAAAGATTAATCAATGATGAAGGAGGCTTTACATCAAAGCCAGGTAATCTTATAGCATCTCATGTCATTGGAATACTTTGGCTGGGGGTAGTTCCATTGATTCTATTAAAACATTCCATGTTGAAACTTTTGACAGGTAATGAAATGCCCGGCGGTCTTTTTATTTTCATATTCATTTTAATATTTACGCTGATTATTTCAATTGCATTTAAACAAAGTGGAGCGTATGTGAAAAACCAGGGGTCACCTGAAGGCTTTAATGATTTATCCTCCACCTTTTTTATTAGTTATTTCATCATCAGGGCATTATTCCTGTTTGTTTATGAATTATGGTTCAGAGGTTTCTTGCTCTTTGATTGTATAAGCTGGACCGGAATCCCTGTTGCCGTTTCGTTCATTGTTTTTCTTTATGTATTGGTACACATTTTCAACAGCAAAAAGGAGATGTGGGCTTGTATTCCTTTTGGATTATTGGTTTGTTTTTTAAACATATTATTTAATGCGGCGTGGCCAGCCATTATTCTTCACATTGGCTTTTCCCTGGTTTACGAACTTAATATTTACCGGTCCCATTTCTTTACAATTAAAATCGCAAGGCCATGAAAATTTTTATAACAGGCGCCACTGGATATATTGGCCATCAACTTGCATTAACATTGGCTGGCCAGGGCAATTGCGTGCATGTAATTGTACGGGATCTTTTTTCACCCAATATTCCAAGGCATGATAATATAATTGTTTTTGCCGGGGATATAACCGATCGGCCTTCTATCAAGGCTGCGATGAGGGGTTGTTTACAAGTTTATCATACAGCCGCTGTTGTAAAATTATTCGCCAAAGACCCTTCCATATTTTATAAAGTAAACGTTGAAGGCACCAATAATTTATTGGCCGAAGCGCTTGAATTGGGGGTTAAGAAATTTGTGTTCACCAGTAGTTGTGGAGTATTGGGTACATCAATATTGGAACCAAAATGCGAAAACGACCCCCGTACAACAAGCTTTGATAATGATTATGAGTTTACAAAATTCCTGGCCGAGAACCTGGTTAAAGAATATTCCCATAAAGGTTTGTTTACGGTTATTGTATCCCCGTCAAAAGTATTTGGACCTGGTATTGAAACGCATACTGTCAGTGTGAACAGGCTAATAAAAAAATTTATCGAAGGCAGGCTCACTTTCATTCCCAAACCGGGCAACCTGGTGGCCAATTATTGTTTTATTGATGATGTGGTGGAAGGCCATATACTTGCAATGGCAAAAGGGATTGGCGGTGAAAAATACATACTGGGGGGAGAAAATATTTCTTATTTGGATATTTTTCAAACTATCCGTTCTCTTTCCGGAACAAAGGCCAAACTTATACAGGCGCCAAAAATGCTGGTACAAACATGGGCGGTACTGGATTGGATAAAGTACAAAATTACCCGTAAAGAACCTGTTGTAACAACAAAGGGAATACAGCATATCTTCTGCAACAAAACTTTTAGCAGCGGCAAAGCGATACGTCAGTTGGGATACCGGCCTACCCCTTTAAGAGAAGGGCTTCTGCAAACCATTCATTTTTTAAAAACCCGGAATCATGTTTAAC
>JANOTW010000627.1:0-1640 GCA_031416575.1 Ferruginibacter sp. | reverse complement strand
CAACCCAGGTCTGGCAAACCATTATTACGATTTTTATCATCCAGGTCTTTTAAAAAGCCGGTAACCACCCCTTTGTTAATGCCGGGTGCCTGGCCATTTTTGGTGATATGAAAATCATAAAAACGTTTTGATACTTCAATGCTGTCAAACAGGGGATCCTGGTTTTTAAAGGAGTTGGTAAAAACACTGTTGGCCGGATCATTTTTTGCCTTGTATAAACATCTGTCGAATGCCACATTGAAACTATTGGTTCCCTGTTTGCTTACACTTATTTCATTATCCACTGCATTATTTTCTCCCCAGAAAATACAATTGCGAAAGCTGGCATTCAGGTCAGCGGTTAAAATAGCCCCATTTTGCGAGGCAAAATTATTTACTGTCAGCACTGGGGATTTATGGCTAAAGAAAGAGGAATAGGCGGCTACCGTACAATTGGTAAATGTATAATCCCCGCCGTAAATAATATTGATATTTTTACCACAATTACTGATTAAACTGTTATTGGCCTGCAAGCTGCTGTTAACACAAAGTATTCCGGCATCATAAGCATTTTCAACTATGCATTGATGTAAGATTATTTTTGGATTTGCATTGCCGGAAGGTTTTTCCGCAACCAATGCCTGGTAGGCGTTTTTTATAATCGCGAAGGTTAATATATTGTTTTTGCTGCTACCCCTGAAATAAATTCCCGGCCAGCCCGCAGGCAGGTCCCTGTAATCCTCATCCAGCCTGTCACCGGTAAAAACTACGTTATTTTCTTTGGTTCCATTAACAACCAGGGTGCCATCAATAATAAATGGCGCATTGGCGTGAGAATATATTTTGCACCCGCGCTGTATAGTAAGCGAAGCATTTGTATCAACCTGTAAACTCCCTAAAATTACGTAGGGCAGGTTATTGGCCCAGGTAATATTTCCTTTAATAATCCTGTTGCGCAAAAAATTGGCATTTTGTCCAAATGCTTCCAATTGTACAAACCGGCTATTGCCATTGAAAATTATTTGAATGCTATCTTTTACTATAAAAGGTAAGTTGGCTGCATTAGGATTAATGTTTACGGTAACAAACACATAAATGCTGTCATCAGCGGCTATTTCAATATCATTTACTTCGGGCCAGGGCATTCCGTTTACATTTATTTTAAATGCAGATGCGGCGCCCCCCATTAATTTTACCTTGCTTAACCGAAGTTTTTGATTATTGGGATTGTTGATTTTAAACGATTGTGTGATGGAACCAATGTTTGTAAAAACAGTATCGTACTTCAAACTGTCAACACTGGTAGCTATCCTGGCATCACCGCTGGTAATAAAGGAATTTTTATTGCAGGAGGAAACTAAAAGGCAAAGGGCAACCGGCAAGAAGCAACCAGCAAAAGACAATTTTAAAAAAGTAAACCCGGTCTTCATCATTAGTCAAAATTAAAGGTTATTTAGTGTATGGTGAATCTTGTCGTTTGGTTAAGAATTTTCGTTGGATACAAACTTTTGTTTTCCAATTAAGGACTTGTCAATAAATAAATCATACAATATTTTGTTTAATTGTATAGTTCCATTCCCCGTGAAACTCATTTTTAGTTAGATTAATTTTATCCATTTCCTCATCTGTTATTTTAAGCTTTGTAGGGTAATGATTTTTAT
>JANOTW010000626.1:0-2266 GCA_031416575.1 Ferruginibacter sp. | reverse complement strand
CTAAAAACTCAATGATCGGCATCCACTTTCACCATAAAAGAGTACTCTCAGATGAAGAAGTTGAAATCTTGAAAAGGTTTTCAAAAGTATTTGACCAGGCCTATATCCGTTTCCTTGATCTACAAAAAGCAGAAGCACAGGCAAGAGAAGCACAGATTCAGCTTTCATTGGAGCGAGTGCGAAGCCGCGCCATGGCCATGCATCATTCTGATGAACTAAGTGATGTACTGTCGGTACTGTTTGAGCAATTTGATGTGCTTGGGCTAAGCCCCATGTACACATTTTTAAGTCTTTTTGATCTTGAAAAAAATAGTTTTACCTACCGACAAACGGGAAGATGGGGCAAAAGAGTAATGGCGCAACAAGTTATAAATTTGGATGCCACGCATGGTTTTAAAGATGCAGTTGATAAATGGAAAGCAGGAATTTATGATGTAGTTGAGACATTTTATATACCTAAGGAGTCGGTGCACGAAATGTTCAATGAGTATGCAGACGTATATTCAGCATTGCCAGAAGGAGCTAAAGTATATCCCGAAGATTTTCCAAATGGAATTTATGCTCTGATGGTGGCGTCTAAGTTTGGATATCTTGGTTACGATCATTTTAGGCCATCGACCGAAGAAGAAAAATCTATCCTTCTGAAATTCAATACGGAGTTTGTAAGGGTATATCAACGTTTTCTTGATCTCCAAAAAGCAGAAGCGCAGGCAAGAGAATATCAGATACAGTTGGCAATGGAAAGGGTTCGTGCAAGAACAATGGCTATGCAGCATAGTAATGAACTGATGGATGCTGCATCATTATTATTTCAGCAAGTGAGTGCATTAGGCGTTACCCTATGGGGTTGTGGGTTCAATATTTGGGAAAAGGATGAGAAAACCTGTACATCATGGAATGCTAATCCTCATGGGGAAATAATATCTTCTTGGAAAATTCCACTGACAGAAGATCCATGTTTTATACACTTTTATGAATCAAGGCAAAGAGGAGATATTCTTTTTGTGGACGAAATGGGAGGAGAACAATTGGAAGCCACATATAGGTATATGCGCAAATCTCCGGTTATAGGTGAACAAATTGAAAGCATTTTTAAAGCCGGATTTACTTTACCAACATTTCAAATAAATCATCTTGCCAATTTTTCACATGGCAATCTTCTGTTTATAACCTATGAGCCAGTCCCTGAAGCTCATGATATTTTTATTCGCTTTGCGAAAGTTTTTGAACAGACTTATACCCGCTTTCTTGACCTTCAAAAAGCGGAAGCACAGGCAAGAGAAGCACAGATAGAAGCTGCTTTGGAAAGAGTAAGAAGCAGAACAATGGCTATGCAACGAAGTGAAGAACTGGCCGATGTTGCCACAATCGTGTTTAAACAATTATATGATTTGGGTATTAAGACTTATTCAAGTGGTTTTAATATCTGGGAGGAAGATGACGATTCCATTGCAGTATGCTGGATGAGCGGACCCGATGGTAGCATACAGAAACCTTTCAGCGTTCCATATACTGAAGATCCGTTCTTCAAAGAGATTTATGAAGCGAAGCAATGCGGCAAAGATTTTTTAGTGATGGAATCGGGAGGTACTGCATTGGCAGAAACTTACCGGTACATGTTTAATCTTTTGGGGCTGAAAGAAAAGTTTAATAAGTATGAGGATTCCGGTTTTCCTACGCCAACATTTCAAATTACGCATTGTGTTTTTTTTCAGTATGGTTATTTCATGTTCATTACACTGGAAGCATATCCTGAAGCATGGGATATTTTCAAACGATTCGGAAAAGTTTTTGAACAGACCTATACCCGCTTCCTTGATCTGCAAAAAGCAGAAGCACAGGCAAGAGAAGCACAGATTGAAGCAGCTTTGGAACGTACCCGTACGCAAAGTATGATCATGCAGCATTCAACAGAACTGGATGACACTTTACTTATCTTTCATCAACAGGTATTGTTGTTGGGTATTCATTCAGACTTTTCATTTTTATGGTTGCCCGATGAAGAAAAAGATCAGCATAAATTCTGGGCGGCCTGGGCAGAAAATAATTCAACAGTTTTTAAAAGTAAGGGTATCAATTATCCGCTTGACAGAAATGAGCCTGCCACAGCACAATGTCTTGTTGATTGGAAAAGTGATGAACCCATAGTTTCTTATCACGTTCCGCCATCTGGAGTTGAAAATTATTTTGCTGGGTGGCAGGAGCTGATTGATGGAGTTGAACAACTGAAACCTGAATATTTCTACGGCGGCTTGTATTATGTGGA
>JANOTW010000625.1:0-2036 GCA_031416575.1 Ferruginibacter sp. | reverse complement strand
CTTCCAAAGATCTTAGCCATCTGCCTTTTTACTTCCATAGGTTTAAATGTTTTTTTAAATACCGCTTTTTATCCTTCCTTATTAAAATATCAGGCAGGTAATATAGCGGCTAAATTTATCAACGAAAATCAGTTGCCGAAAGAAAGGGTATTTGTTTATGGCGATGTGGCCGTAGCCCGGAATTCACTCTATTTTTATGGCAATTATTTTTTTAGGAAAATTAGTAATACTGACAGCTTAAAAGCCGGTGATTATGTACTTGCGTCCCAGGAAGATTATAAGCAATTGGGTAAAGAAAGGAGTGTCAGTACTATTTTTAAGGGCAAAGGTTTTCCTGTAACCAAATTGAATTTAAAATTTATTAATCCCGCCACAAGGGAAGGCGAGCTGGAGCCGTTTTATATTGTGCAAATAAAATAGGTTTTGGGTTTTCTGTTTTTTAATGCTGTAGATTATTTTTCTTATGCCCTGTCTTTAAACTTTTGTCCTTTTAATTCACACCTTGTTACTTAATAAAACGTAATAAAAGTTCCCCAATGGTATGCTGTACACGAGGGCGATGCAACGATGTTCATTCAGGGTTCTGATGCCCGGACAAAAAAAAATATAAAAGCACGGGCTTTTAAACTGCGAAAAAAAGGAGTACTGAATTTGTCAACAATAAACTTAGTATTAAGAATATAAGGAGACCCGGATTTGAAAAAACAGAAAAACATAAACAGAAAACCGCAAACAGAAAACCCTAAACCTTAAACCATCTTTTCCGGCGCCATCCTTCCTCCCACATGCGCTCCCCTTTCGCCTGCCTCATGGTATTCCGCGTCCTGGTTTACGTTCCATAAATCGTACAGATCTTCACCGGCAATGATGTTTTTTGCAGCCAGCATAGCAGTCATCATGCTATGGTCCTGGTTGTTGTATTTATGCATACCATTCCTGCCCATCAGGTACAGGCCTTTATAATTTTGCAAGCCGGTTTTAATGGTTTCAATATTTGCCGCGTAAAAATGATCATACACGGGGTAGGCTTTCTTTTGCCTTACTACATAGCCATCGGTAATATCGGCCGCATTCGCCAGGCCGATTTGTTCGATTTCCTTTTTTCCCAATTCAATCAATGTTTCATTGCTGCTGGTCCACATACCGTCCCCTTCAAAACAAAAATATTCCAATCCATAACAGGCCATTGATGGATCGGGTACCATGTAAGGGCTCCATGATTTGAAGTTTTGAACCCGGCCAACTTTTACTGAGGGATCATGAATATATATCCAGTTGTCATCGAATTTATTTTGATCTTTCAGTATTAAAACAACGGTTATGAAATCCCTGTACTTTAATTGTTTTGCGGCTTCCAGTGCGGGCGCCGGCATACCAGGTGATATGAATGGTACTAACTGCGCCATTGCAGTGGATGATAAAACAAAATCGAACCTTTCAAAGTTTTTTCCACTGTTTGTTTTTACCGACCATTCCTTGCCGGATACCGTTATTCCTGTTACGCCTTCATTCATTAATATTTCCACGCCCATTTGTTTACACTTTTCGGCGCATACATCCCACATCATGCCAGGGCCAAACTTAGGGTAGCGAAAAGTATCAATCAATGTTTTAATGAGCTTATTCTTGTCGCCTGTTTGTTTGGGTTTAAACAATGCATTTTTAATGGCGCTGCTTAACGATAAACCTTTAATACGCTGTGCCGCCCAATCGGCCGATATTTCTTTACACGAAATACCCCACACTTTTTCGGTGTAGGTCTTAAAAAAAATATTGAACAACCTTTCCCCAAATTGATTAATTACCCAATCTTCAAAATTCACCGGATCTTTTACAGGAAATGCTTTTGCTTTTAAATAACTCATTACGCATAAGGCGGATTCTATTATCCCCAGTTTGGTTAAAGCTTCAGTGGCCACCAAAGGATAGGAAAAAAATTGCTTGTTGTAATAGATCCTTGAACTCCTTGGCCTGTCGAGCATATCATTGGATAGTATCTCCGTCCAAAAATCCTCCACTTCCTTGCTTTTTGAAAA
>JANOTW010000624.1:0-13855 GCA_031416575.1 Ferruginibacter sp. | reverse complement strand
GACTCGATCAATAATTTGATTGAAGTAACTATTACCGCCACCCGAAAAAATTCGGAGCTGCTCCATATCCCATATTCCGTATCGGTTTTAACCGCTAAACAAATGGACGCCTTTCAATACCGCACCACGCCTGAAGCGCTTGCAGGTACTCCTGGCGTGTTTATTCAAAAAACCAACCATGGCGGCGGTTCCCCTTTTGTAAGGGGATTGACCGGCAACCAAACATTATTATTAGTGGATGGCGTACGCCTCAACAACGCTATCTTCCGCTATGGCCCCAATCAATATTTCAATACGATTGATGCATGGACGGTTTCAAAGATAGAAGTAGCCAGGGGCACGGGTTCCGTTCAATATGGGTCTGATGCATTGGGAGGTGTGGTACAGGTAACTACCAAAGGCCCTTCTTTTAATAAAGGCAAAAAACTGCATACAATAATAAGAGGCAAAGCGGCCACACACGATATGGAATACAGCGGCAGGGCAATGATGGAATACCAGTCGGAAAAATTGGCCCTGGTGGCAGGCTATAGCAATAAATTATTTGGTGATTTACGCGGAGGTGATACAACAGGCAGGCAATCCCCTTCGGGTTACAGCGAACAGGCAGTGGATATAAAACTAAAATACAAACTTTCAGGCAATGCCGTACTCACCTTGGCGCACCAATGGCTTCGTCAAAAAGACGTGCCATTGTATCATAGGGTGAAACTGGAAAACTACGCTTACTATTTTTTTGATCCGCAGCAAAGGCAATTGAGCTATGCAAAACTGGAAATAACAGGTAAGGGTAAATGGCTGGAAAAAATTACCTGGATCACATCTTTACAAAAGAGCCTTGAGCGGAGGGACTATCAGCGGAATGGGAATGCAAATAAATTTATTGAAGAAGATAAAGTAAGGACATGGGGCAACACGATAGATATATTTTCAGCTATTTCAAAAAACTGGACAGCCAATTCAGGTGTGGAATATTATCACGATAAGGTGAATAGTTTTAAGCAACAAACAGCAATTGCCGCCAATCAATCCGAAAGGCGGCGGGGCTTATATCCCGACAATGCAAGCAGTGGGAATTTTTCCTTATACAGTTTGCATCATTTTACCTCCGGCAAATTTGAAATGGAAACAGGGCTGCGGTACAATAGTTTTGTGATGCGGCTACCAGACACCGTTACTACGGCCTTAAAGTTGGGCGATGTAGTTGTGAGGCCTTCTTCGCTCGTTGCAAACCTTGCACTGCTTTACCCTACAGGCCAGCATCAAAATTTATATGCATCCTTTAGCACA
Source organism: Ferruginibacter sp. (assembly GCA_031416575.1). Classification (GTDB taxonomy): domain Bacteria; phylum Bacteroidota; class Bacteroidia; order Chitinophagales; family Chitinophagaceae; genus Ferruginibacter. The sequence continues at coordinate 12,565 of JANOTW010000624.1, read as the reverse complement.
GGTTACCGTGCCCCCAATATAGATGATATGGGTTCTCTTGGCCTGGTTGATTTCAGGTACGAAGTACCGGCTTATGGGCTGAAACCAGAGAAGAGTTATAATACGGAGATCGGTTACAAGATCAGCAATAAAAAAATGCAAACGTCCATGGCATTATTCTACATGCACCTTACTAACCTGATAAACAGGGTGCAGTTGCCAGGCAGGCAGGTAGGTGGCTACAATGTATATACCAAGGCCAACACCCAGCGGTCTTTTATGCGTGGCGCTGAACTGGCGTTCAATTACAAGTTTACCAGCGCCTTTACGATAAAGACGAACGTATCTTATATTTATGGGCAAAACCTTACTGCCATTGAGCCCATGCGCAGGATACCCCCTTTCAACGGACGTGTGTTGGTTGATTATAAAAAACGCAAATGGGGCGTCAGCAGTGAATATTTATTTGCGGGTATTCAAAACCGTTTGGCAAAAGGTGACAAGGACGATAACCGCATTCCGCAAGGCGGTACACCTGCATGGAACGTCATGAACATCTATGGAAACCTTACCTTCAATAAGCTGGTATTTTATTTAGCGGTTCAAAATATTTTTAACGGGGATTACCGCACGCATGGCAGCGGTATCAATGGTGCAGGCAGAAGTGCGTCTTTAGCGTTGGAGATTGGTTTATGATATTATACCGCACAAGGGATAAAAAGGTGGGGAAAAATTTTTGTCCGGGCACTGAAGCTATGTGGATCATCGTTGCATTGATAATCCCGATAGCGTATGCGTATTGGGACGCCCTTCTAAACAACCGTTCTTTTTTTGTTGTCCGGGCTGAAGTATTTCATTGCATCATCGTTGCATCGCCCTCTTGTACTTAATACCTATGGGCAACTTTAATTGCGTTATAGATAAAACAGGCAGTTTTGATTATTAGTCAAAACAGACATCAGGCTAATCATAAAAATCAGTTTCAATCAGTGGTTCAGACATTTTGTACTGAACACCTTTGTGGATCTTTAACCACGTTTTATTCACCAATTAAATAGTAAAATGTATTGTAAAATTTTAATGTGTCTGCCCTGGCATGTTTTTTTAAGAAATAATGCATTCCCACCATGGTTGCCGGTATAATAAAAATGCGAGCCAATAAATTATAATTCCAAATCGGTAACAATTATAGGAATAATCCCACATAAGATTTAACTTGGCTTTTACTTTTCCATTTCTCATTCAATACATTAACTGTTGACATTATGAAATATACCAGAAACGAATTCCTGAAATTTACCGGCATGGGTATTTCAGGAGCTGCAATTACATCCGCCGCCAGTGGCTTTGCCGACCCACCATCTACGAATGATTTAGCGGATAACTTGGGAATAGCTTCTTATACTTTCCGTGATTTTAACCTGGACGATACTATTAAAATGACGCTGCGGCTGAAAATCAGGAACGTCTGTTTGAAATCCATGCACATGCCATTGGAAAGTTCGGAAGCTGATATTAAAAAGATCGCTGAAAAAGTGAGGAATGCGGGATTGAATTTATATGGGGCCGGCGTTATTTATATGAAAACAAAGGAGGAAGTAGATGCTGTTTTCGCTTATGCCACCTTTGCAGGGCTAAAGATGATCGTTGGTGTACCGAATCATGAATTATTGCCTTTGGTAAATGAAAAGGTTAAAAGCACCAATATTATTTTAGCCATACACAATCATGGCCCCGGCGATAAACTTTACAGAAGCCCCACGGATGTTTATGAAAAAATAAAAGGCCTTGATAAACGCATCGGGATGTGTATAGATATCGGGCATACGCAAAAAATTGGCCAGGACCCTGCAACGCTGTTGGAAAGATATAAAGACCGTTTATACGACCTCCACATGAAGGATGTAAGCCATCAAAGTGAAGATGCCACACCGATAGAAATTGGAAGGGGCGTAATTAATATCCCAAAAGTAATTAAAGCGCTTAAGAAAATTAATTATACGGGATCCATAAGTTTTGAGTTTGAAAAAGATGGAAAAGACGCATTGCCCGGCCTTGCCGAATCGGTAGGTTATGTACGTGGTGTAATAAAATCGGTATAATTTTTTTTACACCCGGAAATTAACCCGCCCGTAAATTATGTGCATTAATGTAATATTGATTTATAGGACGGGTACATTTACAGCATTCAATAACCTGTGTCAAATAATGGGTTAAGAGGGTATAGTTTTATAAAAGTAAAATAATTTTTTCCATTTTTCAAAGCCGTGGCCGGTGCCCTCACCGGCCACAGCCTCAAGGCAGAAGCAACAATTTGAAATGCACCCTCCCTCCGGATTAAAAGGCGTGGACCCATTACCGGATAACACACATTAATTATATCCAGTCCAATAAAATGTATGCTTGCTGATAATTATGTAATTACAAATAAAACCATTCAGGAGCCACCCACTTCCTTTCGTAAAAAATTAAAATTTCTCGGCCCTGGCTTTATTCTCTCTGCATCTATCGTAGGTTCGGGCGAATTGATTGCGACTACGACTTTGGGCGCAAGGGCCGGTTTTATCGCTTTCTGGATCATCATTGTCAGTTGCCTTGTAAAAGTAGCTGTACAACTTGAGTTTGGGAACCAGGCGATATTAACGGGCAAAACAGCCATGCATTCATTTAATACATTGCCCGGGCCACGGCGTGGAAAAGGCAATTGGGTTGTTTGGACTGTATTCATATTAATCTCACTAAAAATAATACAGATAGGGGGCATTGTAGGCGGCACTGCTATTGTTTTGTACATGCTTTTTCCTTTTCTTCCTATTTACGCCTGGGCCCTTTTTATAGCCGTGGCGGCCTCTGCCATGATATACAAGGGTTATTATAAAGTAATAGAAAAAGTATCGCTGGTGATGATTGCCGGTTTTACCATTTCCACACTCGCAGCGGTTTTCATGCTTCAATATACAGCGTTCCATTTTTCATGGAACGATATTTCACAGGGTTTGCAATTTCAATTACCGCCAGCGATTGTAGCAGTCGCCTTTGGGGCCTTTGGTATAACAGGGGTGGGTGCCGATGAAATTATCGCTTACAATTATTGGTGTATTGAAAAAGGGTATGCTGCGTATGCAGGCCCGCGAAATGAGAGCCGGGAATGGAAAGAAAGGGCCCGGGGGTGGATGCGTGTAATGTACCTGGATGCAATAATAGCAATGATCATATACACCGTAGTAACAGCCGCCTTTTATTTATTGGGCGCATCAGTACTTCATGGCAGGGCTGTTATTCCCGAAGGCGATGAAGTGATTGAAACACTGGCGCTGATCTATACACAATCACTAGGCCCCGGTGCGAAAACACTTTACCTTGCCGGCGCTTTCTTTGTTTTATTCTCCAGTGTATTCGCTTCGCTGGCGGCATGGACAAGAGTATTCCCGGATATATTTGGACAAATGGGCTGGATCAATTTTTTCGATGTACAACAACGAAAAAAACTAGTGAGTTGGCTTGCATGGATAATTCCAATGATATGGGTATTAATGTATCTCTTCATCAATCTGCCGGTAATCATGATCATATCTGGCGGCATAGTAGGATCGGTATTACTTTTAGTGGTGGTATATGCGGCAATACAATTCCGGAATAAGCGGGCAAAATTCCTGGCATCAGGCATTTTGTATAATGCCGCATTTGTCATTAGCGTACTATCAATTATCAGTATTGGCGTATATGGATTAGTTCAGCTTTTTTCGAAATGAATTTTTAATTAAATTCAGGACCCAGGCACGTCGCAATCTGAAATACATGTTTTATATTTTTTGCCCCGGCGGTTCGTCCTTCTATACAATCATTCTTTTTTGTCCGGGCTAAGAAGCTATGATGATTCCCGAAAAATCGGGATTTCGCAATACAGGATTTTTTGTCCGAACGATATTTCGTTGCTCAACATCCTTGCATCGCTTGCCGACTTTCGGCATCCCGATGTTACACTTGAATCGGGACTTGTACCGCATACCTATGGGGATCTTTTCCCACGTTATATTTAGCGTACCATCAGTCCGCAATTTATTTGGGTACTCACCTACATTTTTTCACTTTTTGCACCAATAGTTGTCTGAACTATGATTTTTATGATTTTTATGATACATGTGGTTTTGGGAACAGAGCAATCAATAAAATCAGAAGTATCATAAAATAAAATTAGGGATATAAATCGCAATCAATCAAATTAATCAAATCAATCATACAAATCCCGGTTCAGACAATTTTCGCAATTTAATACCCTTCTATTCAATGATTGGAATTCCTGCATTCGCATCAGCTTATTCAATAAGTTTTCTTTATGGCAATTGTTAATGCTGTTGCACTTCCGCAATCGCTTTAATCATTATTTCAATATCAGTTGTACCTCTAAAACCACTAAATCCAACTGATATGATTGTTCCGTCAGCAAGGGTTAGTGGTTGGCCTCCTTCCCATCCTATTAAATCCGGCGCCTCAATACCATTGGCATTTTCTTCCACTTCTTTATTAAAAACCATTCTTTCATATTCCCCTGTTTTTACACCGGTAAGCCATACCTGGCTTGCTTTTGTCCAGGCAACCCTATAGGACTGCCTTAACCTCGCTTTATCCGTTCCAAACATTTTTCCATGAACCTGCCCTTTATCATCAATAATACAAACTGCTACATTTCCATGAGCAATTTTTTCATCCGCAGGATTTTTCATGTATTCGGGTATGAGCTTTTCTATAACACTCATCATTTCATTTATGACAACTTTCAATTCTTTGTTTTCCATTTTAATTTATAATTATCGTTAGAAGAAATCTGTTTATATTTCGCAAAGGATAAAACCGTGAATAATTTAAAGGGATAAAATAATGATATTTATTTTGTACACTCACCAAATAAAATAAGCTCCCGAATTAATTTAAAACGTAATTAAAGATCCCAATGGTATGCCGTACAAGAGTAACCAAATAAGCCGGGGTGATGTTACGCTAATTACAACGTAATAAAAGATTCCCAAAGGTATTCAGTACAAGAGCCCCGCCGCGGCGGAGAGGATGATCATAATAGCTTCTTAGCCCGGACAAAAAAATATGGTTGTATAGACGGGTTTATAATTGTGAATAAAAATGTCTGAACTATGATTTTTAAGATTGTTTTGATTAATTGTGATTTGATGATATGTGTGTTTGGTAATTCGTTCGTTCGTTCATCCGTAGAGACAAGGCATTGCCTTGTCTCTACTTTTTTAATAAATAAAATGTGTGGCCGGACAATCCCGACATACCAGCAGAATTTATTTAACCCATCATTGTAAATCCCTTATACAACAAAATCCAGGTTCTCCGTAATTCGGGCGCCATCATTTATAAAAGCCTCCATGTACTTGTTAATCCTACTTTTTGCTTCTTCCAAATTACTGTTGTTAAGGTTTATATTGAGGAGGTCTATAAACCACGGAAGTTTTTCTTCGCTATGTATGTAAGCAATTGCAATCTCTTTAGAAATGGGCAATGTGGTGGTTTTTGAGGTATCGAACACATCCTTGTTGCCGGCTTTTAACAATTTTTCATATTCTTCTTCAAGCAGTTTCTCAAACAAGGCGATAGAAAAAGCTTCACCAGCCTTAATTCCTGTTTGCTTATCATCTTCGCTAAGTATCGCCCCTTTATGTACCCATTCCCAAAGAATGCTTAGCCTAATTTCTCCGGTCGCCATATCTTCCATAAGGTACAGAATATCATCATTACCAAAAAAGTCGGCCGGTTTCAGCGCAGCAGCCTGCATGCCTTGTCCGAAGGCATTTCCATATTGCAATGCAACACTTAATAAGTTGCGTGCCCCACGAATAGTTGTAGGCGCTTTTTCTATTAGTATAAGGCCATCCGCATCTTGCTGCGTATAAGTAAGCCCTGGAAATTTTCTTCCCAGTTGATTGGATTGACCCACCTTTTCCCATACCGGCCGTACAATGTTTACCATTTTCCAGTGAGCTACCCACTTTCCGCTTGCCCCTTCCCGTTGTTCACGTTCAGCGCCGGCAACCGCTTTTTTCATACTGGCGGCAACGCCTTCTGGTGAGCCTACCGGAATATTAGGTTCCATACCTCCCTGCCACAATGCATAGTTACCATTGATATCAGCGGTGTTAACTGCACATCGTACCCGGTTTTCATAATTGCGCATGTAACTATATGTCATGGTAATGGCTTCTATATCCGGATTGATGAAGCTTTTATCCCAGGCCATCGCATCGGCTACACTATTTATATAATCCCAACGGCCCGTGTTATATCCTACAAAATGTTTTCCCAATGCGGCACGTATTTCCATCAACTGGTGAGTGGCCTCCAATTGTTCTACCAGTACATATACTTTGATGGTCCCTAATGAAAGTGTAAGATGTTCTTCCAACGCAGTTAGCATGTCATTCCACAATGCGGCCTCCCCGGCGGTTTGAATTTTGGGTAAATACAAGACGATTGATGAACCGGCTTTTTGCAATTCAATATAATTGTTTACAACATAAAGAACCATATCAACTATGGAAGCCGCCATAGCCACCCCTTCCGAATCACGTATGTGCCGGTCATCAAGATGAAGGCCGCGTGCCCGAAATATTTTAGTAGTAAAATTTAATTGTTCTTTCCAATCGCTAACAATGTTATGACCAAAGAAACTCATTGACCACCTGTTCATTTCATCAGCCACCTTTTCCGCTACCTTTAAAAACATGGGGTCTTTGCTTATAGCCAGTTTTAAGTTACGCTGGTTATCAAGCGACATGGTTTGGATTTGCCCCAGTGCATCTTCACCATCAAACATCCATCCGTCTGCCCCGGAAAGCAATGCATAAGCGACATTACGGATACTGCTTTCAAGATTGGCAATGGGTTTTGCCGCAGGCCCGGTGCCTTGTATCCATTGCCGTTGCAGATCAGCAGGAATAACGGCTCCTTCAAATTTACCTTCCCTTGCATCCTGCACTTTAATTTTTGTACGGGGAATATAATTTTCAGGATCTAAAAATGTAATTCTCTTTTGATGTTGCTGACGTTCCGCTCTTCGTTTTATACGGGCATCCATAGCGGCTTTAATGTCTTTGTTGAAATGAGCAAGAGCAGAAAGTGCCGAAAGAACTTCAGGTGTATAAACATCGCTGTACGTTTCACTGAGGTTATCTTTAATTTTAAAATTGTTTGTCATAGCTGTGTTAATATTATGTATTAGTTAATTAATCCTTCCTTATCATTTCATTATAAAAACAGTCATGGTTAAAGGGCCATGTGCGCCCAATACGAGCGCCTGTTCGATGTCTGCGGTTTTAGATGGGCCGCCAATGAACCCACCAAAACCATAATCCCCTAATCCTATTTTTTCATACGCTTCGTGAAGGGTTGGAACTATGCTTTCAGCGCTTACCACTACGGCCAGGTGCTGACAGATATATGGTATGATGCGTTGCCCCATCAGATCCTCTGTAAGCCACACTGCCCCATTTTCAGCTACAGCAAAGTGGGCTTTTATAACTGCCAGTTCAACATCATCATAAGTATGTGGATCAACTGTTGCTGATACCAATTCAAAATGACCGCTTAGCTCAGGCAATGTGGTTACTACCCGTTTGGTAATATCAAAATGTTCATTGATCAACGCTTTAATGGCAACTATATCTTCAACTAAAAAGGGTGTGCCGGCAATTGACTTAAATACATCCATGTATTTTTGAACGGTATTATTATAATCTCCTTTAAACATGGTTATATCCGGCAAAAGGGTTGTTGGGGGTTGATTTTTTAAAACCGCTTCCAATATTTTTTCTCTGGTATTCATAACGATTATTTTGGCAGTGGCCGGTGAGAAACACCGGGCACTGGGTTAAAAAGGTGATAGATTATTTTAGCCGTGGCCAGTGAGGACACCGGCCACAGGGGTTAGGGAACACAGGGCGTTGCCCTGTGCTGTTATATAGCGCCCTTTCAGGGCTTGATGCATTTTGCTTCATATTTTAAGTAGTTGCAAGTAAAGCCCTGAAAGGGCAAAATATATTAGCGCAGGGCATCGCCCTGCGTGAACGATCAATTTATTTTTTTTATTATCTGGTTTTTCAAAGAGATAGCAATGGCGTAAATACAATTTTAGTTTATGTTGGCCGTGGCCGGTGAAGAAACAGCGCACTGGGTAAAAATACGAACTAAATGCATTTTACTATTCAGACAACATAACGCAATTAAAGTTCCCCAATGGTATGTAGTACAAGAGGGCGATGCAACGATGATGCCCATTGCTTCAATGCCCGGACAAAAAAAATGATTGTAGAAACGTGACATAACAATGCTTAATTAATGCTTAGGCATTCATCACTCATCATTCATCATTCATCATTCATCATTCATCACTCATCATTCATCACTCATCACTCATCACTCTTCTTCCCTTCTTTAGCATACCACTCCGCAAATGACTCCGTGGGCCCCTCCGGCATATTGCGCTGCTTATACCAGGGATTAAATTTATTATTTAAAGCAAATGGAATGTTATGCAAAACCCATCTGCCTGCTTTACCTGCGTTTGTAAAAGTAGCTGGTGCAGATAAGGTCCAGGCCATGGCTTTCATACTGAGGGCTTTTGTATTGGAGGCATATCCTTCTTTTACGATCACCTGCCTCCATTTATACAACTGTTCATGAATATTTATTTTTACGGGGCAAACATTGGAACAAGAGCCGCAAAGCGTTGATGCAAATGGCAGGTCCGCATGTTTTTTCATATCCAGGTTTGGCGCCAGGATTGCCCCGATTGGCCCGGAAATAGTATTTTGATAACTAAGGCCCCCACTCTTCCTATACACGGGGCAGGTATTCATGCAGCCACCGCATTTTATGCATTTTAATGAGTCCCTAAAATCCGCACGGCCCAACTGCCTTGTTCTTCCGGCATCCACCAGTATCAGGTGCATTTCCTGTCCTTCACGGGGTTTTTTATAGTGGCTTGAATAAATAGTGATAGGCTGCCCGGTGGCGCTTCTGGCAAGCAATCTTAAAAATATAGCGAGGTGCTTTTTTTCTGGTATTATTTTTTCGAGGCCCATGGATGCAATCTGCACTTCTGATAAATGAGCGCCCATATCAGCGTTGCCTTCGTTGGTACACACAACATACTCCCCGGTTTCGGCAACGGCGAAGTTTACGCCTGTAAGCGCCACCCGACGGGTATTAAATATATTACGCAGGTGCTTTCGTGCAACTCTTGTTAGTAAGGTAGGGTCAGATAAGCCTTTTTCGGTTCCCAGGTGTTGATGAAACAATTCCCCTATTTCCTCTTTTCTTTTGTGGATACATGGAAGTACGATATGGCTCGGTGGTTCCTTATCTATTTGCTGTATATATTCCCCCAGATCGGAATTGATCACTTCAATGCCACGTTCTTCAAGGTATTCATTCAGTTGGCATTCTTCTGTTAGCATGGACTTGCTTTTAACCATCTGATTAATTTCCTTTGCCTTCAAAATGGAATACACTATTTCATTGTGCTCTTCCGCATTATCGGCCCAATGCACGATGACGCCATTCTTTTTAAGATTTGCTTCAAACTGTAAAAGGTATTCATGAAGATTTGAAATTACATTGTTTTTAATCATCGAAGCCGCCTCCCGCAGTTGCTCCCATTCAGGAATTTGTTTTGCGGCTTTGTCCCGTTTTTCACGGATATACCAGAGCGCCCCATCATGCCAGTCCACCCGTTCTTCATCTTTAATAAAAATTTCCGCCATGGCGGCATGATCATTTGTTTTAGTTTGATTCATACTGTAGCATTTAAGATTTCAGCAATGTGTATTATTTTAACCGCACTTTTATTTCTTTTGAGAATACCCTCCAGGTGCATCAGGCAGGAGAGGTCGGATGAGGTGATATATTCTGCGCCATTTTTTGTATGGTCTGTTACCCTGTCTTTTCCCATTTTTACTGATACCGCTTCCTCGGCAATACAAAAGGTGCCACCAAATCCACAACATTCATCCTTGCGGTCCAAAGTTATTTGTTCCAACCCTTTTACCATACTTAATAACCGTTGCGGCTTTGAAAATGGAGGAGCGTTCAATTCACTCATTTGGGATAAATGAAGGCCACGTAACCCATGACAGCTATGGTGTAACCCAACCTTATGGGGAAACACAGCATCCAGCTTCTCAACTTTCAGCACATCGGTTAAAAACTCTGCCAGTTCATACACTTTTGAACGGATATCCGCAGCCATTGCAGGATTTTTTTGAGATGCAAGATGGTCTTTAATGTGCAGCACACAACTGGCTGAAGGGGCCACAATATAATCAAACGAGGAAAAATTTTCTATAAAAAGATCACTGCATCCTTGCGAAAGATGTTCGAAACCAGCATTTGCCATCGGTTGCCCGCAACAGGTTTGTTTTGGGGGATAGTCAACATTTACCCCTAATTTTTGCAGCAATTGCAAAGTAGCTTTTGCCGCATTGGGATAAAACTGGTTTACGTAACAAGGGATGAAAAGTCCGGCGTTCATGGTGATATTTTTTTTATACAATCTAATGATTTTTTATTAACAACATCAATTTTGGTTTAGCTTAAAAACAAACAATCAGTAATGGTTGTCTGAACTATGATTCTTATGATTTTATGATTTCGATAATTTTGGCAACGGTGCTGTTAAAAATCAGTTTTTATCACAATAAATAAATTCAGTCTGAACTATGATTCTTATGATTGATTTGATTACAATGATTTTGGCAACAAGACAATTGTAAATCAGTTTTTATCACAATAAATAAAATCAGTCTGAACTATGATTTTTATGATTGATTTGATTGCAATGATTTTAGCATCACACGTAATTATAAATCAGTTTTATCACAATAAATAAAATTGGCTATACAATCACAATTAATCAAATCAATCATAAAAATCATAGTTCAGACTATCATTTTCTAAAAGGGCTTTCCGTCGTATTTTTTGGTTGATATTTAATCGTTCCCGGCTTCCATTCCTTAGCTATGGTAATATCAGCGGCTACTTTCGATAATAGCCCGGGGATATCTACAAAGCCAACACGATTATAAAGGGCTGGTTTATACAATGAACTGTAAACTTTGCCATATTGTACCCAATGGCCCCGGGCTTCCTCCAAATAAACAATCGCTTTGTTACGGTCCGGTTCATTTCCAAATTGATCGAACTTTGCCAGGCTGCAGGCCGCCCTCATTTTTGCCGCGTAGTAATTACCGATATGAGCAAACGCTTCAATATCGCCCAAGGTTTGATCCAATTCTTTGAAAGAGCCAACCTTACGTGCCGGTAATTCTTTTAAACCTGACAAAGCCTCCGCTGAAAGATGGGCAAGCGAATCTGCTACTGCTAATGGCGATTGCAGAGAATCAACCTTTCCTTCCTGCTGGTATTTAGCCCATAAATAAATATTCCGGATATTGCTGCCGGGCATTGGCTCACGTTCGATATAATCTGCCACCGTAAAAAATCCTTTGTGCGTGGGATGGCTTATGTTGGCTTCGGGAAACCATTTTAAATCAATATCGCCCCAAACGAACCGGGTGATCCAGGGAAAGATCATGGATGCCGCAGACCAGGGTTTATACAATTTTTGCACATCAATTGAGGGAAAATGAGTTTGGAGTATTTTAAAAAATAACTGATCGGGAAGGTTGGGATTATAACTCAATCGTCCCCAAAGCATAAAGGAGTACCACTGTTTTTGCAATACCAACTGGTGTTCAGTTCCCTTAGTTAAGTAATCACGTCCCCAGGTGTAACCATCCGGGCCCATGTAGTACCCGGCAATTTTTTCAGGTTCGGGAATATCTTTAATGAACTGGCGGGCAAAATCATTATTAGCCCAGCGAAAGCTATAAATATCATCGTTGCGGATGGTTAACCAACTTTTGGTTTGTTGGGAAAGCAATGGCATAGCCGCATTTACAAAAGGTGGATTGGTGATTGAATACATGTGTGCGATGGCATACTTCAGGCTAAGGTCGAGTGGGCCGGGATACTCACGAAAAGCATCTTTAATTTCACTCAATGAAGTTTGATGGAAGCGGTGGATCATCCGAAACTTGCGGTTTGGTTCTTTTTTTAATGCATCGCGAATTCCCTCTCCATAAGTACGCCACAACCATTTTTCATTTGCATGATCCCCTTTCAGTTTTCCATTCATGGCTTCACCTGCGGTGATGCCCATACCGGATAAAAGCGGGTAGGTATTCACCATCTCCCGCACTGCGGCACGAAAGTAAGCGATGGTAGTATCATTATCCTGGCTGCTGGTGATGCCATGCTTGCCTTCAGCCCCATTGGTAAAAATGTTCCAGGTAAACAGGTAAACTTCAATGCCCCTGTCGCTGGCCATTTGCATAACGGCTCTCCAGAAAGCAATCTTTTCATCAATGGTTATTTTTTTAATTACTTCCACATTTTTAAGAAGGTTGGGGCGAACGAAGTTGATTCCATTATGACTATAACCATCATCGAATTTTTCTTTGGTACGCCAAACATCGTTCAGCGCAACATCAGGGAACTCAGGAATTTTTAC
>JANOTW010000623.1:0-1856 GCA_031416575.1 Ferruginibacter sp. | reverse complement strand
GTTTTGGTCAGAGAATTTTATGATTTCGAGATACTCCCTAAATCCATTTGTATCACTGTCAATATTTTTTATATATTCCCAGTTATGTTCCAATATTAAACAAGTAATTAGCGTGTATTGTTCTTTATTAAATGTTATTGATTTGATTGATTCGAAATCATTGACTTCTTCTATATTAAAATCTTTACATGAAAGAATTGTTTTAATAATTAGCTTGTCATAATTATTTAGGGTGTCCATGTATTTAAATTTTTCTGAGATAGGTTTACAAAGATTGCAGCTACCTATTATTTGTACTCCACATGAGGCAAAAAAGTGATTAATATTTTTATGAGACTGGCTGAAGTACTACTATTAAGCATCTTCCCTGTTGCGGCGGGGACTCACTTATACCACATACCATGGGGGAACTTTCCCCCCCGTTGTGTTTAGCGTAGCAACCCAACAATACATGTGGAGTTTTGTATATTTTACGCTATTAAACAAAAAAAAGTCACTAATTTTATCTCTTGCGAAGTACAATTATCAGCCTGTTTTAATGTACTAAAAGTACCAGCAATTAATAACCGGCAATGTTTTCTAAAAAAACCCTACCACCTCACCAGCACGCTCCCCCAGGTATATCCGCTGCCAAATGCCGCCAGGCAAACCAGGTTCCCTTCTTTAATTTTTCCCTGCTCATAAGCTTCGCATAGGGCGATGGGTATGGATGCCGCGGTAGTATTGCCGTATTTTTGAATGTTATTGTAAACCTGGTGATCCTGCAATCCTAATTTTTGCTGTACAAACTGGCTGATGCGTAAATTGGCCTGGTGGGGAATAAGCATGTTCAGGTCAGCGGTTGTGAGCCCGTTTGCAGCCAAGGCTTCCTTTACTACCTCCGGGAATTTAACAATGGCTTTTTTAAAAACAGCCGGCCCATCCATAAAAGGAAAATTTTGCGCATGGTCAATCATTTCCTTACTCATGAACATATCCGCTATTTCGGCATCATTAAAATCCGCTACTTTATCTTTTACCCAATGGTTGGCATGCGTACCCGGATTATACATTGCCAGCATCTCCGCACTTTCCCCATCGCTGTGCAAATGGGTACTTAAAATTCCCTGTCCTTCCTTTTCCGCAGGCTGAAGCACCACGGCCCCGGCGCCATCACCAAATATTACGGAAATGTTTCTCCCCCTGGTTGTAAGGTCCAACCCAAAGGAATGTTTTTCACTGCCAATAACCAGGATATTTTTATACATCCCGGTTTTTATAAACTGGTCGGCTACCGACAGGGCGTACACGAAGCCGCTGCATTGATTACGGATGTCCAAAGCGCCTATCTCTTTCATCTGCATGGCCCGTTGCACCAACACCCCGCAACCGGGAAAATAATAATCGGGGCTTAGTGTAGCGAAAACGATAAAGTCTATATCCTGTGCGGTAGTACCAGCTCTTTCGATTGCGATTTTAGCGGCTTCTACCCCCATGGTAGTGGTAGTTTCTTCGGTGCGGTGGGCGTAGCGTCTTTCCTTGATTCCGGTACGTTCCTGTATCCATTCATCGCTTGTATCCATGTACTTTTTCAGGTCGTTGTTGGTGAAGATATTTTCGGGTACGTACATTCCTATGCCGGCAATTTTACTCTTAAACATGGAGCAATCATTTAGTGAATGAGCAAATTACAAAATTGTAAAGGATTAGTAACTGTTTCATTTGCTACGAATTCATTTTGTCCCCTTCAGGCATTAGGTTCGTCATTATAACTTATTTTACTTTACAAAGGAATTACCCAGCAACCCACCTATCTCCATCATCCATGCAATGCCTAAATGTACCAGTAAGCCGCCCCAAATGCTACGGGTTTGGTA
>JANOTW010000622.1:0-16388 GCA_031416575.1 Ferruginibacter sp. | reverse complement strand
TTTCAGCAGGGCGGATATGATAAAAAAATATCCCCGTGGAGCAGGATTTTTAAAGAATGCCTTTCACCAATTTTTCACTACGGATGCCATCAACTGGTTTAAGGAAAGGGGAGTGGAATTGAAAACAGAAGCGGATGGCAGGATGTTTCCTGTCACCAATTCATCGCAAACGATCATTGATTGCCTGATGAATGAAGTGAACAAATACGCGGTGGAAATTATGATGAACAAGGAGGTAAGTGAAATTTCGAAATTGATTGATCAATGGTCAATAATATTTAAGAGCGGTGGTAGCATGCAGGCGGATTATATCTGCATTGCAAGCGGAGGCTACCCGAAATCTTTACAGTTTGAATGGCTTCAAAAGCTTGGCCATCAAATAGCGGGGCCCGTGCCATCTTTGTTTACATTCAATATGCCCGGAAATGCGATTACAGCACTGATGGGGATTACGGTTACACAGGTGCAGGTGAAAATTATCGGCAGCAAACTAACGGAAGAAGGCCCGTTGTTAATTACACATTGGGGAATGAGTGGCCCGGCGATATTAAAATTATCGGCCTGGGGTGCAAGGGAATTAGCTGTAAAAAAATGGCAATTCGGAATAATTGTTAACTGGCTTCCCACATACAATGAGCAAACCCTGAAAGTTAAATTTCAACAGGTACGTTTTGAAATCGCCGCTCAAAAAATAAGTAACAGAAATCCTTTTTCATTACCCCAGCGTTTGTGGGAATATATATTGCAACAGTCGGGTGTAAACGAAAATATCCGCTGGGCTGATCTGCCCGCGAAAGAACAAAACAAACTTATCAAAAATATTTGTGCGCAGGAGTTTGTGGTAAATGGTAAAACAACTTTTAAAGAAGAGTTTGTAACTTCCGGTGGTATCGTGTTGCAAGAAGTTGATCCTAATACGATGCAAAGCAAGATCGAACCCAATTTATTTTTTGCCGGTGAAGTATTAAATGTGGATGGTGTAACCGGAGGTTTCAATTTTCAAAACGCATGGACAACAGGGTGGATAGCAGCGAAGGCGATTGCGACTGGTTGATGGTTGATTGATTTTAAATTAGTTGATCGTTGATCGTTGATGGGCGTTTGAAATCAGTTAAAGGTAAATGGTTCATTGTTGATGGGCATTGGTGATCAGGAGCTATAACAATCAACCACCAACTACCAACGATCAACTAATTACTCCGCTCCATCCAATCTTTCTCTTTGGCATCTCCACTGGCAAGTACCCCGGCGGTAACAAAAAGTATTACTAATTGTACTACCAGGGCGTAATGCGTACCCTCTTCAAAAATTTTCAGCAAGTTATTTTTCACATGCAGGAATATAGCGGTGGATAAAGCCAATGTGAATAAACAGGTCATGCAGCCAACAAATAGTAATAGCCAGGCTATAACCCGTAATGCTTTGCTTTTTGAAAAACTTATTTTTTTATATAAATAATAATAAGCCGCAAAGAACAGGAGGTAAGGAATAATGATAATGACGTATTCAAAAAACAGATCAAAGCCGGGGATATTAAACATGGTAATTGAAAATAACCGCAGAATATAAAGAAGCAGGGCGACGAAAATTATAAAGCCAAAAAAGCCTGCTGCAATTAATATCATCAAACGGGAATATTTCTGAAAGTTGTCCATTGGCGCAAAGATAATTCAAACTGGCACGGTGTACACTACGTAACATATGTTTTAATTTAGTTTGATGCTTTTACTGTAGCTGGTATGTGCTTAACACAGCCTGCTATCTTGGCACACCGCTGTTGTATCCCTGACCAACAGCCGAAGCCCACACTGTAAAAGCTGTTTTAATTTAGTAAGGAAACCAACCTGATAAAAGAATCAATTCTCCAGAGTGGATAACTTCGGTCGTTGGCCGGATACACAACGATGGCGTTCTGAATAGTTATCAGGAATTTGACCGTAGCAGTTATGTTTTTAATAACAGCCACCTATCCCGGCACCTCAAAAAAAATGGGAAATCGTAAATAAATCCCTACACCGTCTATAAAGCTTAATTGAAATACAGATTTTCAACGGAGCGTCGCCACTGAAGCTTAATCAGGGAACTATTGCCGGGTTCAAAAAAATTAAATAAAATACCCGATAGCCCACAAAAAAATCCCACTGCTTTCGCAATGGGATACTATACATTATCTATAATAGATTACTCAGCTTTTGGTTCTTCTTTTGTTTCTGCTTTTGGTTCTTCTTTTGCTTCTACTGTTGGTTCCTCTTTTGATTCTACTATTGGTTCTTCTTTTGCTTCTGTTGCCGGTTCTTCTTTTACTTCTGCTGTTGGTTCTGCTATTGCTTCAGTTGCCGGTTCTTCTTTTGCTTCTGCTGCTGGTTCTACTATTGCTTCTTCTGTTGGTTCTGCTATTGCTTCTACTTTTGGTTCATCAGCGGCAGCGGGCTGACCGGCGGCGGCGCTATCCATTTTAGCTTTCAATCCGGCAAGTACACCCAGGTCGCCCAGGGTTGATTTCTCTACTTTGGTTTGCAAGGTTTTCACTGCCTTTTTGGTTACTTCAGCATCCGCTCTCTTTTCTTTCATTACAATTTGCTTCTCTTCTTCTATCGCCTGCTCCCATAAGCGGGTGTGGCTAAGAACGATGCGCTTGTCGTTACGGTCAAATTCAATTACCATAAACTGGGCGATCTCATCGGCGCCAATGCTCTTGCCATCTTCTTTTAAAAGGAGACGGTTAGGCGCAAAACCTTCCAATCCGTAAGGCAATTGTACCACAGCGCCTTTATCATCTTTTTTGGTAACGGTACCTTCATGCACGCTCCCTACAGGGAAAGTACTTTCCAGTGAATTCCATGGATCTTCTTCAATTTGCTTATGCCCTAACTGCAACTTGCGGCCATCCTTATCAATGTTCATAATCACCACATCAATTTGTTCGCCCACTTTTGTATATTCGTTCGGGTTGTTAAAGCGTTTCAGCCAGCTAAGATCGCTGATGTGTATCATCCCGCCAATGCCGGTTGCCAGCTCAACAAATACGCCATACGGGGTAATGTTCTTGACGGTGCCGGTATGTTTGCTCTTCTCCGGGAATTTAACATCAATCTCACTCCACGGATCGTTCGCCATTTGTTTTATGGAAAGGCTCATCTTGCGGGTGTCTTTATCCAGCGTAACAATTTTAGCTTCGTACTCGTCATTCAGTTTAAAGAATTCTTTAGCGTTGATAGGGGTGTTGGCCCAGGTAATTTCACTTACGTGTACCAAACCTTCCACACCTGGCATAATTTCAAGGAAAGCGCCGTAGTCTTCAATATTCACTACTTTACCTTTCACTACTTCACCTTCTTTAATGATTTCGCCCAGGGTATCCCATGGATGCGGGGTTAATTGTTTTAAACCAAGGCTGATGCGTTTTTTATCATCATCAAAATCCAATACCACCACGTTCAGTTTCTGGTCCATCTTCAGCACTTCTGTAGGATGGTTGATACGTCCCCATGAAATATCAGTGATGTATAACAAGCCATCTAAGCCGCCAAGGTCAAGAAACGCACCGAAGTCGGTAATGTTTTTGATGGTACCTTCCAATACCTGCCCTTTTTCCAGTTTACCGATAATTTCAGCACGCTGTGCTTCAATATCGCTTTCAATTAATGCTTTGTGGGATACTACGGCATTCTTAATGGTTTCGTTGATCTTAACCACTTTAAATTCCATTGTTTTACCAACAAACTGATCGTAATCAGTAACGGGCTTAACATCAATCTGGCTACCCGGCAAGAATGTTTCCATGCCAAATACATCCACGATAAGGCCGCCCTTGGTTTTGCTGGTAACAATACCGGTAACAATTTCGCCGGTTTTGTGAAGCTCCACGATTCTTTCCCATGCCCTGCTGGTACGGGCTTGTTTGCGGCTAAGGTTCAGGTTGCCATCCCTGTCTTCTTTTTCCACCACCATTACTTCAATCACATCGCCTACTTTCAATCCGCCCACTACATCCCTGAATTCATTCAGGGAAATTAAACCATCACTTTTAAAACCGATGTTTACAACCGCATCTGTTTTAGTGATCGCTTCAATAGTAGCCTGGATCATTTCGCCATCGTTGATCTGCTTGAACGTGTTGTCGTAAACAATGTCGTACCTGGCTTTTTCTTCTTTGTTGTAACTTGAAACGTTGCGTTTATCAACACTCCAGTCAAAATCATCATGAGCGGTAACTACTCTTTCTTCAACGGGCGCTATAACGGCAACCGGTTCAGTAGCTTCCGTAGCCGCAGCTTCCGGGGCATCCTCAGGCACATTTGTTATCGCAGCAGTTTCAGTACCATCGTTGGTAGCCGGCCCTTCCTGTGCATCTGCGTTTAGTTGTTTAATAATTTTAAATGACATAATATAACCCCCGGTTTTTTAACGGGAGGGCGAAGGTAAGGAAATATAGGCGAAAAAGGTAGTGAAATGGCAGGTTTTTCAAGGGTTTTGCAAGTTTATTTTTAATGTCTGTCTGTGTTGTTTTTCTTTTTTGGTTACCGGCAGAAGAATTTCATGGCATCATCGTTGCCACAGTCTATCCCGTATTTTAATCGGGACTCGGTTCAACGGCATACCATTGGGGAACTTTAATTGACGCGGAGATAGGACGATATGCTTTATAGGAAGAAAGATTCAGAAGGATGAGAATAGGAGAGGTTCAGTAGGATGAGAAAAGGAGAAAAAAAAATCAATTACCGCCTTCCAAATTAATTATTTTGGCGGATGCATTTTAAGTACCCAAATTTGTACCTGATTAAGAAACTATGGAAGTACTAAATTATACTGAGTTCAACGATCTTATTATGGATTGCATGCGCTCACCATTTAAAGGAACCGGCAAACCAGAACCTTTGAAAGGGGATTATGGCGGATGCCAGAGTAGAAGAATAACAGATGAACACAGGTTGATCCATAAAATAAAGGAAGGCCGGATGTATATTTTACAATGCCGGTATCAATTTAATTAAAAACCTAAAATCTACATAGCGTGCTGATCATGCAATACAGCTATACTGCGCAAGGGGTAAAACAGTGAATTCAATTTGTCTGATAATCTTAAAAATCAACGGTATTTTAATTTATAACACAATTAAAGTTCCCCAATGGTATTCAGTACAAGTCCCGATTCAAGTGTAACATCGGGATGCCGACAAATACTGTCGGCAAGCGATGCAACGATGTTGAGCAAGGAAATATAGCTTGGACAAAAAATCCTGTATTTCGAAATCCCGATTTTTTCGGGAATCCCCATAGCTGCTTCTTTGTTGGGATAAAAAAACTGTAACTCACTTTTTTAACCCTTGCGCAGTATAAAGAAACCACTCAAATTATCATGCACCTCTATAAATATTATCTCCTCCTTTCATTCGTGCTGCTGTTTAATTTTTTGATAGCACAAAATTACCAGGCAATTAACGGTTCCCCGTATGCGGGTAGTTTGGCTACCGGCAACAATCCTGCTTCCATTGTTCATGTACCTTATGCATGGGATATTACGCCCTTTTCGGCACAGTTGAAACAAAGTACCAACGCGTTTAAGATTGAAAAGTATTCCCTGCTTTCATCTCCCGAAAATGCGGAAGTAACGGTAGAAAAAGGCAATAAAAAAAGGTTTGTATTCGCCAACCAGGACATTCGATTATTGAATACCAGGGTTAACCTGAACTCAAAATCAGCCATCGCTTTTGGCGCCAACATCCGTAATTATTTTTATGCTGCCAGCAGCATAAGCAACTGGCAGGATACCATCTATAGCATGACGGATTTTATGAAAATCAACAATGGCCATTTACCATTATCCGGTGAATCTACTGGCAGCACCTGGGCGGAATTATATGCTACTTATGCCCAAACAATCATGGATGATGGGGACAGGCTGCTGAATGCAGGCCTCACTCTAAAGGTAAACCGTGCATTGGCCGGTGGATATGGAAAGGCGCAGGATATAAGTTATGTGCCTGCACTTGCCGGCAACGTTCCTGGTTATCTACTTACCAATGGAAGTTTGCAATACGGGTATTCAGCTAATTTCGATAACCTTGATAGTAGTAAAACCACCGCCACCAACAGGAACATTTTTTTACGGAAAACATATTCCAGCCTCAGCGCCGACATTGGATTTGAATACATTTTGCTTACAAATGAAGAGAAGGAAGAAAGCGGTTATGCTTACGATACAAAGGTTGGAATTTCAGTAATGGACATTGGGAATAATAAATACCGTCACGGAAGCAGGAGCCGGGTGGCTATAGCGGGCAGGGCGGGCATCACAGATTCACTGATTCAGGATAAATTTTCAACTGTTACTTCCTTTGATAATTTCAATGACAGCCTTGAAGGATTAGCCGGTTCTTTCTCAGCGGTGAGTGGCGATTTTTTTATTTATCAGCCTACCCGCTTAATGATCAATATAGACCAGCATATCATACATAATATTTTTATCAATGCTGAAATAACCTTACCCATTTTATCGCTTGTTTCAAAAAATACATTGTTTATAAAGGATATGAATTTGCTGGCGATTACTCCCAGATGGGAATTAAAATCAGTGGGCGCTTATTTCCCTATTCTTTTAAATACCCGTAAACAGTTGTGGGTAGGAGGGGCGTTTAAGGCTGGCCCTATTTTATTTGGTACGCATAACCTGGCCAACTTGTTTTCAAAAAATAAAGCTCAGGTGGGAGGGCTTTATCTTGCGCTTACTATCAGGCCCGGAAAAAAATATGACCGGCAGGCACATTACCCAAAAGATAAACTACCGAAAAAGGAGAGGCGAAGTTTAGAATGTGCGAAGTTTTAATCAACTGTACCCCACTCAACCACTCCACATCAATATAAGCCCCCAATAATATTCCGTACAAGGGCCCTGCCTGATTGCGAAGGCAGTTAGAGATGCAACAATTTTACACATAGCTACCATGCCCGTACTATTTTTATTTGAAGAAGGCAGCAACAACTTATTAAAATTTGCTGCGATGATATTGTAGATACCCGATCCCCATTTATAACCTGTTTTCAGATTAGTTGATGAAGCATATCTTCTTTGCCTATATTTATACCCCAAAAATAAATTGAATGATAAAAAAATTAACTGCCATCCTTTGTTCTTGTATGTTGTTAGTTGCTACAGCAAAGGCTCAGACAGGATATAGCAATTACAGCCAGCAATCAAACCGGCTTAACATACTTAGCAAAAATTACCCTCAATTGGTAAAATTAAAATCCATAACAAAAACAGTGGGTGGAAAAGAAATCTGGATGCTTACCGTCGGGAACGGCAACACTGACACGAAACCCGCCATCGCCATCATTGGCGGCGTAGAAGGCAATCACCTGCTTGGACCTGAATTAGCCATTGGCTTTGCTGAAAAATTATTACAGGCAAGCAATACGGACAGTATTAAAAACCTGCTTGGTAAAACCACCTTTTACATTTTCCCAAACATGGGCCCGGATGCGATGGAACAATATTTCGCTCCGTTAAAATATGAACGGCAGGGCAATGCCGTGCAAACGGATGATGACCGCGATGGTAAATTAAATGAAGATGGATTTGATGATTTGGATAAAAACGGCAAGGTAACCTGGATGAGGATTGAATCGCCGGTGGGGGATTATAAAATCAACCCCGAAGACATGCGAAGCCTGGTAAAAGCGGATATTACAAAAGGGGAAAAAGGGAAATATTTATTAATGAGCGAAGGCATTGATAATGATAAAGACGGTATGTTTAATGAGGATGGCGAAGGCGGTGTATGGTTTAATAAAAACTTTTCTTTCAGGCATCCTTCTTTTACGCCCGGCTCCGGCGAATTCGCTAATTCTGAAAATGAAACCAGGGCGTTGCCGGATAATTTATTCCAGCTTTTTAATGTGTATGCCGTGGTAAGTTTTTCCACTAATAATAATTTATCCGCACCCAATACATTTACGGCAGCCAATACCACTACCCGCATTATAACCGGCTGGCTTGAGCCGGATACAAAAGTAAATGCCATGGTATCGGAGCTTTACAATAAAACCACCAGCATGAAAGAGGCGCCTAAAACTACTGCCGCAGGGGGTGATTTGTTATCATGGGGCTACTATCATTACGGACGTTTTAGCTTTAGCACGCCGGGTTGGTTTGTTCCAAAAGCAGGTGGGGATACAACAAAAAAGACGGGTGCTGATACCACCAAAAAGGCTGGCGCCGACTCCACCAGAAAGGAAAAGGCGGATTCAACTAAAAAAGAAAAACTTTTTGTCGCGGAAGATGCTACCGGCAACTATTTGCGTTGGGCGGCACGGCAGGGAATAACGGATAATTTCACCGAATGGAAAAGAATCGGGCATCCTGATTTCCCGGGGCAAAATGTAGAAGTGGGCGGTATTGATCCGTTTGTATTAACCAACCCTCCTTATAAAATGGTGCCGGAAATTATCAATAAGCATACGGATTTTTTAATAAAGCTTGCCGCCCTGCAACCCGAAATAGATATCGTAAATGTAAAGACGGAAAAAATTGGCGGGGGCATTAGCCGTATCACGGCTTCCGTCATTAATAAAGGCGCCTTGCCCTCCCATTCAAAATTAGGCGAACGGACCTACTGGGTCAAGCGCATCAATGTAAGGCTGAATATTTCAAACAATCAATCCGTTATCAGCGGTAAAAAAATACAGTTGTTGAATTCGCTGGAAGGATATGGTGTAAAGGAATTAAGCTGGCTGGTGAAGGGGGCTGGCAAAGTAATATTGGAAGCAGGCAGCCCTGCCACAGGCATCAAAAAGATGGAGATCAGCCTGTAGAAGAAATAGCTGATGGTTGATGGTTGATGGTCATGATATTCCACGATTGGCCATTCATTATTCACAAATTAAAAGGCTACTTTAATAATTACGTTACTACAAACAGTCAAAAAAAATTACCATGAAACGGTCCACTAAAAATATATTTTTCATCACATTGTTTTTTGTAACCATCGGCGCTGCGGAAGCACAAACGAGCGGGCAAATTTATAAAGCGGCAGGCTCGCCGGTAAATCCGAAAGTGCCCATAAGCTGGAACAGGTATAATGACCATGCCGGCATAACAGACATTCTGAAGAAGATCGTAAAGGCATATCCGGGCCTTGCAAAGCTGGAGTCCATTGGCAAATCGTATGAGGGGCGGGACCTTTGGTGTATTGCCATTACCGATTATTCAAAAGGCGAAGCATCAAAAAAACCGGGAATGTACATTGATGGAAATATTCATTCCAATGAAACACAGGGCAGTGAATTTGCAATGTACACCGCCTGGTATTTAACTGAAAATTTCAATGACAATACATTCATCAGGGAATTGCTGGCGGATAAAATAATTTATATCGTTCCTACCATTAATCCCGACGCACGGGATAATTTTTTTAAGAACCCCAACAATGCAAGTTCTCCCCGTTCGGGCGCTGTGCAGGTTGACAATGATATGGATGGCCTGGTAGATGAAGATGGCTACGATGACCTGGATGGTGACGGTAATATCGTGCAGATGCGCCGCCAAAATCCGAATGGGCGCTTTAAGATTGACCCTACCAATGCTAACCGCATGATGGCAGTGGGCGCCGATGAAAAAGGCGGCTATGAATTATTGGGGCTGGAAGGTACGGACAATGACGGCGATGGGCTGGTAAATGAGGATGGGGCCCAGTTTGAGTACGATCCCAACCGTGATTGGGGCTGGAACTGGCAACCAAATAATATACAGAATGGCGCATACAAATATCCATTCTCTTTACCCGAAAACCGTGCGGTGATGGAGTTTGTAATGAAGCATCCGAATATCGCCGCCGGGCAATCTTTTCACAATGCGGGTGGTATGATACTGCGTGGCCCCGGCGCCGCCGAAGATGTAACCACCTACAATGCAGCCGATGTACAGGTTTACGATGTGCTGGGAAAAAAAGGGGAAGAAATTATTCCGGGTTATAAATACCTGGTAGTGTATAAAGACCTCTATTCCGTATTTGGAGGAGAGCTGGATTGGTTTTACGGGAGCCGTGGAATTTATACTTTTTCCAACGAATTATGGACACCCTATTTAATGTTCAATTCGGATGCGACCCGTGACTTCAATGATGAAACTACATTTAAGTTTGACCGTTACCTTTTATTTAAGGACGCCTTTGTAGAATGGCACCCTTATGATCATCCTCAGTTCGGCAAAATAGAGATCGGTGGTTTTAAAAAGAATTTCACCCGCATGCACCCGGGCTTTTTGCTGGAGAGCGATGCACACCGCAATATGGCATTTACTGTTTACCATGCGTACCATACACCCAAAGTGGAAATAGATACCATCATGGAAAAAGACCTGGGCGATGGCCTGAAAGAAGTAACCGCCATCATCAGCAACAAACGATTAATGCCCACCCACTCCAGCCAGGACCTGAAATATAAAATTGAACGCCCTGATTATATTTCATTAACCGGGGCCAAAGTAATAGCCGGTATGACGGTGGACAATCGCAATCCCGCTGCCACCACTGAACAGAAAAATGATCCGCAAACAATAGAAGCGGAAAATATCCCCGGCCTGGGCCAGATCACCGTAAGATGGATCATACAGGGCAATACAAAATATACCATTACGGTGGATAGCCGGAAGGGTGGTGTGGTTAGCAGGGCAAAATAATTTTGATAGTAAATTGTTTGGTTGATAATTTTTATTAAGCAGGCATTTGTACGGAGCGGAGCCGAAGTAGGTTGGCATCATCCCTGTCTGCTTGGCGCAGTCAGGCAGGGTTGTGTCATCCTTATCCCGGGTAAAGTTTGTGTGCAGCATCGGGGCACTTCTATACAACCATATTTATTTTGTTGTCCGGGCAGAAGTATTTCATGGCATCATCGTACTAATGAACACAAATTTATTGTTGTTGGAAATCAACGATTTACAAATGTTCATTTCCATTGGTTTAACGGCCCGCCGTTAGGTTATCTTGCGTCGCACTCTTGTACTGAATACCATTGTGGATCTTTAATTGCGTTATAATGAGCGATTCTTCCCGCCGGGTGGCCGGTGTTCCATCAACCACGTTCCTGAAAACTGTAGCCACAATTTGGAATGCACCCCAATATAAAACGCGTTGTTTGTAACTATCAATGATTTGTTATATTTATCGTTTGTAATTAATAAACTAAAATTATCAGTTGATGAGAAAAACAACCGTTCTAATTATTTTTTTTGCATTGCTTGTAACATCCTTACAGTTAAATGCACAAATTACCTATCCCGTTAATGATGTCGCCAATCCGAGGGAAGGCTGTTATGCATTTATCAATGCCACCATTATCAAGGATGCACAAACAACACTGCAAAATGCTTCCATGATTATCCGGAAAGGAAAAATTGAAAGTATTGGCGCTGCTGTTTCCGTACCCAAAGATGCCGTGGTAGTGGATTGCAAAGGCAAATATATTTATCCCTCCTTTATTGATGTGTATTCGGATTACGGTACACAACCTGTAAAAAACGAAACCGTTGGCGGTTTTGGCCGGTCCACTCAAATGCTGAGTAATACAAAAGGTGCGTATAGCTGGAACCAGGCCATTAAATCCGAAACCGATATTTCAACATCATTTGTTGTTAATGAAGCAAGGGCAAAAGAATTACGCGGCATTGGATTCGGCACGGTACTTACCCACCAGATGGATGGCATATCAAGGGGTACAGGCGCTGTGGTAACGCTTGCCAATGAAAAGGAAAACAAAGTGATACTCAAAGAAAAAGCCTCGGCCAATTATTCTTTTGATAAAGGCAGCAGCATGCAGGACTATCCAACTTCTTTAATGGGGGCGATTGCTTTACTCCGGCAAAATTATTTGGATGCCCAATGGTACAAAACAAAACCTGTTGGCGAAGGCATTAACCTGTCTTTGCAGGCATTTACGGATAACCAGGCATTGCCACAGATTTTTGAAAGCAATGATAAATGGAGCGATCTGCGGGCTGATAAAATCGGGGATGAATTTGGTGTGCAATTCATCATTAAAGGTAGCGGTAATGAATACCAGCGCATTGCTGAAATAAAAGCAACTAACGCTACTTTTATCCTGCCATTAAATTTTCCGCAGGCAATGGATGTGGACGACCCGACGGATGCAAGGTTTATTTCGCTGGCCGATTTAAAGCATTGGGAAATGGCGGCCATTAACCCGGCGGCATTTGAAAAGGCCAATATCCCTTTCGCTCTTACCGCAAACGGGTTAAAAGAGAACAGCGCTTTTCTTGCTAACCTGCGTAAATCAATACAGGCGGGCTTAAGCGAACAACGGGCGCTTGAGGCATTAACTAAAACACCGGCTACTTTATTGGGTATGTATGATAAGGTGGGCAGCCTGGATGCAGGAAAGATCGCTAACTTTTTAATTGTTTCAGGACCTGTTTTTGGAGAGAAAACCGTGATCTTTCAAAACTGGGTACAAGGAAATAAATATATGGTAAAAGATGAGGGCTGGAAAGATACCCGGGGCAATTATAACCTGGTAATCAATAATGAAACTTACTTGCTGGAAGTAAAGGGCGACGCGACTAAACCAACTGCTTTATTGATTGGGAAGGATACCGTTAAAGCAGACCTGATAATGAATGACCGGTTGGTAAAATTGAATTTCAGTTTTAAAAAAGATACTGCCGCAATAGTAAGATTAAGTGGTGTAATGAGTGATGATAAGTGGAGAGGTACCGGGCAATTGGCCAATGGAAAATGGATCAACTGGATGGCTGCAAAAACCAATGAAATGAAGGTGGCAGCCGACACCATGAAAACAAAAAAGAATGAAGCGGTTGCAAAAATAGATGGGGTGGTTACTTATCCTTTTAATGGCTATGGTTATAAAGAAATGCCAAAGCAGGAAAATATTCTAATAAAAAACGCCACGGTCTGGACCAATGAAAAGGAAGGGAAATTAACCAATACCGATGTACTGGTAAAGAACGGAAAAATTGCCGCGGCCGGGAAGGGCATAACGGATGCTTCGGCGAAAATAATAGATGGTACAGGCAAGCACCTTTCAGCCGGTATTGTTGATGAACACTCGCATATAGCCGGTACGGGCGGCATCAACGAAGCGGGGCAAAGTGTAACCTCCGAAACAAGGATCGCGGATGTCATTGATCCCGAAGATGTGGATATTTATCGCCAGTTAAGTGGTGGCGTTACAAGCAGCCATATCCTGCACGGCAGCGCTAATACCATTGGCGGGCAAACGCAGTTATTAAAACTGCGCTGGGGAGCCAATGCAGAGCAGATGAAATTCGCCAACTGGGCCCCTTTTATAAAATTCGCCCTGGGTGAAAATGTGAAGAATTCCCGTCTTCAGAATAATCCCCGTTTCCCAGATACAAGGATGGGGGTGGAAGAAGTATTGACAGATGCCTTTACACGGGCAATGGAATACCAGAAAACGGGTGCGGGTAAAAGAAGGGACCTTGAGCTGGATGCATTGGTGGAGATTTTGAATAAAAAACGTTTCATCACCTGTCACGCTTATATTCAAAGCGAGATCAACGCCCTGATCAAAGTAGCTGATAAATTCAACTTTACGGTGAATACTTTCACGCACATCCTGGAGGGTTACAAGGTAGCTGAT
Source organism: Ferruginibacter sp. (assembly GCA_031416575.1). Lineage (GTDB taxonomy): Bacteria > Bacteroidota > Bacteroidia > Chitinophagales > Chitinophagaceae > Ferruginibacter. The sequence goes on along the minus strand of JANOTW010000622.1, from coordinate 2,753 downwards.
AAAATGAAAGCACATGGTTCCGCGGCTTCCACTTTTAGCGATTGGTGGGGTTATAAGGTGGAAGTAATTGATGCCATCCCGCAGAATGCCTACATCATGCAACAGGCAGGCTTAAACGTAGCGATTAACAGTGATGACCCGGAAATGGCAAGAAGATTAAACCAGGAAGCAGCAAAAAGCATAAAGTATGCCGGCATGGGTGAAGAAGAGGCATTGAAGATGGTGACATTGAACCCGGCTACCATGCTGCATGTAGCTGACAGAACGGGAAGTATAAAAGCAGGCAAGGATGCCGACCTGGTATTGTGGAGCGATCATCCCCTGAGCATTTACGCGAAAGCGGAAAAAACAATCGTGGACGGAATTATTTATTTTGACAGGGAGAAAGACAAACAGCTCCGGGAAGATATTCTGAAAGAAAGAACAAGGCTGATTCAAAAAATGATTGGCGCTAAAAAAGCTGGTGAGAAAACCGCCCCGGCTGTTCCTTCTTTCAGGGAAAAAAATTATTGCGAAGATGATCATCATGAAGGTAATAGCTTATGGGACAGGCAGTAAAAATGTATCAACCCCGACAACGGTTCTCAACCCCGGCGGTGGTTCCTAACCCCGTTGGCTGTTGATACAAACGATAGCTTAAACCCCATCGCCGTTTGATTCAGGAATAGATTATAAACAGGATAATATTAATTTTTAAAGAAAAAAATCATGAAGAAAATATTTTTGATATGCGTATTATTTATTTCCGGGGCTGTGTTGGCCCAGGAAAACATGCACCCGTCACCTGCACAGGTTAATCCGGTAATTATAAAAAATGCATACATCCATTTAGGAAATGGAAAGGTAATAGAGAATGGGTATTTAGCTTTTGAAAAAGGTAAGATCACTTCAATTGGAGTAGGCGGTTTCGATGCTTTTCCACCAACAGTTGCCATTGATGCAAAGGGCAAACATGTATATCCTGGCGTAATAGCGGCGGGTACCAATTTAGGTTTAGTGGAAGTTAGTACAGTCCGTGCCTCTGCGGATTATACCGAGGTGGGTGATTTTAATCCAAGTATCCATTCACTGGTGGCATACAATACAGATAGCAAGGTCATTAACACGTTACGCAGCAATGGTATTTTATTGGCTCATATCGTACCACGTGGCGGCACCATCAGCGGCACTTCATCAGTAGTGCAGTTGGATGCCTGGAACTGGGAAGACGCCGCCTACAAAACGGATAATGGCATACACTTTAATATGCCGGTATTGATAAACAGGCCCAACCAGTTTCGCCGCCGCGATACGGAGCAAGTGGATATTGTAAAACAGGGATTGGAAAAAATTGAAGGGGCGAGAAATTTTTTCAGGGAAGCGAAAGCTTATAGCAGTGAAACCAATCATGTAACAACCAATTTAAAATTTGAAGCAGTAAAGGGTTTGTTTAATAAAACCCAATCTTTTTTCGTGCATTGCGATCTTGTGAAAGAGATCATGATGGCTATTGATCTTGCCAAAGAATTCGGGTTTAAATTAGTGATAGCAGGCGGTAGCGATAGCTGGATCATCGCGGACATCCTGAAAGAAAATAATGTATCGGTTATTTTATCAGCGCCACACAGCTTACCGGCTACGGACGATGATGATGTGGACCAGCCATATAAAACGGGTGCGGCCCTGCAGAAGGCCGGTATCTTATTCACCATTTGCCAGGATGACGGAAGCGGTTACTGGCAGCAGCGCAACCTGCCTTTCCAGGCCGGCACGATGGCTGCGTATGGTTTAACAAAAGAAGAAGCATTGACGGCAATCACTTTAAATGCGGCGAAAATTCTGGGAATAGATAATCTCACCGGCTCTCTTGAAGCTGGCAAGGATGCCAATATAATTATCAGCGAAGGCGACCTGCTTGATATGAAAAGCAGCAAGGTAACAAATGCGTTCATACAGGGCCGTGAGGTTAACCTGGATAATAAACAAACACAGTTGTTTGGGAAGTACAAGTATAAGTATTCGATAAAGTAATACATTTTACTTTTTGAATGCATTACGATTTAACTAACCACGGACGCCAGGCTTCCGCCTGGTGCCTGCCTAATACTAATCTAAAAATTTGCCGGCATTACAATATTAAAGATTAGTAACAAAAAGGATCAGATCAGAGCCGGTTATTTGTAAATAATGAAAAATACCTACACCTTAAAAAGTGCAATAACATTTAACCCAACAGGCAAAAAATACGATGCCATTGGAAGCATTGCCAGCCTGAAGGAAATAAAACAGCACAATGAATATTTTGATTTTGATTTTGAAAAGTTGTATAAGCAGGGGTTTACATTGTTTAAAATAACCAAAGAAGGCGAATCGGATATTCTGCAAGGATTAGTTGCCTTTACACCAAGCATAGGGATATTAAAATGTGCAAACATGGAGTTAAGTAATTTAAACAAGAAAGGCATTTCCTTATATTCAGGCATTGGTAAATGCATGATAGCTCTTTGCTGTAAAATTTCTTTCGATTTAGGCTTTGATGGTTATATAACATTTGAAGCCAAGAACCGTTTGATGCCCTATTACATGAGGTATGGAGCAATAAAAGTTGGCGGTTTACGTATGGCAATAGAAACTAAAGCAGCAAAAAAATTAATTGATTTATATTTCTAAAATTATTAAATTTACAAGATGAAAACAATTATAAAAAAAAGTAAAATTATTAATGAAACTGATTTTGACGGGGCTATGATGATACACAATCCCATGACCAAAAA
>JANOTW010000621.1:0-12523 GCA_031416575.1 Ferruginibacter sp. | reverse complement strand
ACCTTATTTACTTTATAAACCTCATTTACTTTACATACTTTATTTACCTTTTATACTTTACACACCAACACAATGACTACAATTCAATCCATCATCATCGCCATCATCGAAGGGCTTACGGAATTTTTGCCCATTTCTTCTACAGCACACATGAAATTCGCACATCCTTTACTTGGCATTGCTCCATCACCATTTGTTGATATGTTTGAAGTAGTGATACAATTGGCGGCAATACTGGCGGTAGTGGTATTGTACCGGAAGAAGTTTTTTGATTTTAAAAAATTCAGTTTTTATATTAAATTAATCATTGCGGTGATACCTGCATTAATAGCTGGTTTTTTTTTAAAAAAACATATTGATGCGGCGCTGGGTAATCTTTCCTTTATTGCCTGGGTAATGGTGGCAGGGGGTATTATCCTTTTATTCATTGATAAAGTATTTACAAACCCGGTGATAGGATCAGAAGAAAAAGTAACCAACAAAACAGCTTTTATCATTGGTTGTGGCCAGGTGTTGTCAATTGTTTTCCCCGGATTAAGCAGGAGCGCCGCTACCATTATTACCGGTATGAGCCAAAAATTAACCAGAAGCGCCGCAGCGGAATTTTCATTTTTTTTAGCGGTACCAACCATGCTGGCAGCATCCGCAAAAAGTTTTTTGGATACCTGGTTAGATCACCCCGAAGTTTTGGAAAAGTCTAATATAATCACCCTTCTCTTAGGAAGTGCGGTCGCATTCATTGTTTCAGTACTTGCCATCAAATTTTTTATTGATTTTTTAAAAAAATATGGTTTTCGAATTTGGGGTGTTTATCGCATCATCGCCGGTGTTATCATGCTCATTCTAATCTGGCAGGGAATAATCAGGCAGTAAGGGATTGCCAGCCTTCAATAATCCGTTATAACTCGCAAAGGATAAATTAGGGGCTTTTTCTATTTAATAGCGCAAAATAATACAAGGTTCCACATTTATTTTTGTGCTGTTACGCTAATTATAACGTGGATAAAGATCCACAATGGTATGCGGTACAAAAGTGCGACGCAAGGATGCTTAATTGAAATATTTCTGCCGGGACAACAAAAAAAAAGGTTGTATGGAAGAGTCCCGATGTTCGGGATTAACATAACACAACGATGCTTAATTGTAGCGCTTCAGCCGGCCTCATGAAAAGGTGATCAGTTTTTGCCCCTTGCAGCGTATAATTGTTCATGGAAAACCCCCAGGGTTGGCAACCCTCCGGAACTATGCACCCCGGCAATAAATTGAATTATTTTTAAAAGATAATTTGTTTAATTTCATCAGCTCTAATAATTTTAATTTACCCAATCAATTATGCTTCTACATGCAAACTGCTTCTAAAAAAGTAATTAATGGATGGGCTATGTACGATTGGGCCAATTCGGTATATAACCTTGTTATTACTACTACTTTTTTTCCTGCTTATTATGCAGCCATAACCGGCCTTGCAAATTTTCCCGATGGTATTAGTTTTCTGGGAAGGCGTTTTGTAAACACGGAATTAAAAGATTATGTACTGGCTTTTGGGTTCCTGGTAATTGCGTTTTTATCGCCCATTCTTTCATCAATGGCGGATTACAAAGGCAATAAGAAAAACTTTATGCGGTTCTTTTGCTACCTGGGCGCCCTTAGTTGCTCCATGATGTTCTTCTTTGATAAAGATCATATTACGCTGGGGTTGATTGCTTTTATGTTTGCCGGTATAGGCTTTTATGGAAGCCAGGTTTTTTATAATTCTTACCTGCCGGAAATAGCGGCGGAAAAAGACAGGGACAGGATAAGCGCTAAGGGATATAGCCTTGGATATACCGGAAGTGTGGTGATGCAATTGATCGGTTTTGCACTCGTAATAGCAATGCCGGATAATCCATTACCATTAAAAATCACTTTTTTATTGGTAGGGGTGTGGTGGGTATGCTTTGCGCAAATTACTTTTAAGGCTTTGCCCATTAGTCCAAAAAGTGAAAGGAAAACAAAAAAACATGTATTGACAAATGGGTTTCATGAGCTAAAAATTGTATGGAACCAGGTAATGAATATGCCGGTATTAAAACGCTTTTTAACTGCTTTCTTTTTTTATAGCATGGGTGTACAAACCGTGATGTTGGTAGCTATTGATTTTGGTATTAAAGAGTTAAAACTGCCCGACCAAAAATTGATCATTACGGCAGTCATCATACAAGTGGTGGCCATTGCGGGCGCTATCGGCATGTCAAAGCTCTCTTCGAAGTTTGGGAATATCAAGGTGTTGATTTTCACTGTGATGCTATGGATTGGCGTTTGTATCGCGGGCTATTTCATTACCACGGAAACACATTTTTATATTATCGCGTCGCTGGTAGGTTTGGTAATGGGTGGCATACAATCCCTCAGCCGTTCTACCTACAGCAAATTAATGCCCGAAACAAAAGATACCGCATCGTTTTTTAGCTTTTATGATGTTACTGAAAAATTAGCGATTGTTATCGGCCTTTTTACTTTCGGGTTTATTGAAGGTATCAGCAGCATCCGCGATTCGATTTTATCATTGGTTATCTTTTTTATCATAGGGTTCTTCCTGCTGGTTTTAACGGCTGCAAAACAAAAAGCATTATCACGAAAATTTTAATTTTATCGTATGAATTTATTTTCCATCAATACCGGGCATTTTAAATTGGATGGCGGCGCCATGTTTGGCGTAGTGCCAAAAAGTATGTGGAACAAACTAAACCCTGCGGATGAAAACAATATGTGTAGCTGGGCCCTGCGTTGCCTGTTGATTAAAGAAGGGGATAAATTGATTTTGATAGACAATGGAATGGGTGATAAACAGGATGCGAAATTTTTTGGCCATTATTATTTGCATGGCGAAGATACATTGGATAAATCCCTTGCGCAACATGGTTTTACAAAAGATGATATCACGGATGTAGTATTAACCCATCTTCACTTTGACCATTGCGGTGGCAGCATCATCAGGGTGGGCGACAAATTAATGCCTGCATTCAAATACGCAACCTACTGGAGCAATGAAAGGCATTGGCAATGGGCCACACAGCCAAACGACCGGGAAAAAGCGAGTTTTTTAAAAGAAAATATTTTACCCATTAACGAAAGCCGGCAATTGAAAATGGTTGATATATCCGCCTTGAAAGAGGACGGTGAGGAGCCTGCCATTATTACCCACCCTTCGGGTATAATACCGGGCCTGTCATTTATTATTGTAAACGGCCATACCGATGCGATGATGTTGCCGGTAATAAAATTCAAGGAAAGGACCATTGTGTTTGTCGCCGACCTTTTTCCATCACTTGCACATATTCCTTTGCCGTATGTGATGGCGTATGATATGTTTCCACTAACTACTTTACAAGAGAAAAAAACATTCTTAACCTGGGCGCTGCAAAACGATTGCGTTTTATTTTTTGAACATGACCCGGTAAATGAATGTTGCACTTTGAAATCAACAGAAAAAGGTATTCGCTCTAAAGATATTTTTAAAATAGGCGAACTTTAATATTTAGCAACTGATATTAAAATACTGCACAACGGATAAAAACGTGAATAAAATTTTTTGTCCAGGCAGAGAAGCAATGGTCATCATCCTTGCATCGCCCTCTTGTACTTTATACCATTGGGGATCTTTAATTGCGTTTTGAATTACCCATTTTTATATTTTTATTTCGGATTAATTCCTTGTTCCCTTTCCCTTTTATCCTTTTAGGCAATGTAAAACAACCTATCCCAATAATTGGAAAAAAGGTAAAGTTTCATTTGTACCAATAACTTCCTGAAAACCTGTTCAGCGAAAATGTTTTTCTGTTCCTACAAAATGTTTTTTAATTCTTCAATGATGAAAAAAAAGTTGGATGTAATGGTTTCCCTGTTAAATTATTTTGAAAGAACTCCAATCGGTTTATTCCCTAATTTTATCCATCATGAGCCAGCTTCTGTTACAGGTACATAATTTAACCATTGATTTTATTTCGGAAGGTAATACCACACCTGCCGTAAAGAATATTTCATTTAATGTGGAGGCGGGAGAAATAGTCGCCATTGTAGGCGAATCGGGCTCCGGTAAATCCGTTACTTCCTTATCCCTGATGCAATTATTACCCAGGCAGGCAGTTGTAACAGGCCGCTTGCTTTTTTCCATGAATGAGAAAGAAACAATAGACCTTGGAAAAATCCCTGAGAAGGAGATCAATGCGGTTCGTGGAAAAGATATGGCGATGATTTTCCAGGAACCAATGACTTCCTTAAACCCTGTGTTTACCTGCGGCTACCAGGTGATGGAAGCTATACAATTACATCAGCAACTGTCTAAAGCGCTGGCTAAAGAAAAAACCATTTTGTTATTTGAAAAAGTAAAATTACCCAACCCCGCCGAAATGATTAACCGGTATCCGCACCAGTTGAGCGGGGGGCAAAAGCAACGGGTAATGATTGCGATGGCGATCAGTTGTAACCCTTCTTTACTGATAGCCGATGAACCTACAACCGCATTGGATGTAACCGTACAAAAAACTATTTTGGAACTGATAAAAGAGTTACAACTTCAATTGGGCATGGGTGTTATATTAATTTCCCACGATCTTGGCCTGGTAGCAGATATTGCAGACAGGGTATTGGTTATGTACAAGGGTGAAATTGTGGAACAGGGTAAAACAAGCGAGGTATTGCAAAACCCACTACATCCTTATACAAAAGCATTAATGGCCTGCAGGCCGGCGATGCATGAAAGGGGAGAGAGGTTGCCGGTAGTGAGTGACTTTCTGGCCCCCCTGCCTCCCGATGAATCGGGACAGGCTCCCAAGGGGGGTTCTGGAGCTGTTGAACCGGAAACAATTTTTTCCCAGGGAGTAGATATTTTATCTAACGCAAAACCAGGGACTCAAAACCAGAAGCCAGAAAAAGCCTTTAACGGTGAACTCGAAACCAGAAATCCGAAAATTGAAACCTATAATCCTAAAATTGCATTAAAGGTTGAAAACCTAAAAGTATATTTTCCCGGCAAGAAAACTTGGTTCGGAAAAACCCCATTGCCTTTTAAGGCGTTGGATGATGTGAGTTTTACCGTTTGCAAAGGCGAAACCGTGGGACTGGTAGGTGAAAGCGGTTGCGGTAAAACCACATTGGGAAGGGCTATTTTGCAATTGATCCCCGCTACATCCGGTAATATTATTTTGAATGGGGTAAAGCTGGCGGGTTTATCAAAAGCGGCTATGCAACCCGTTCGTAAAGATCTTCAGATTGTTTTCCAGGATCCATATGGTTCTTTAAATCCACGGCTTACCATTGGCGCCGCCATTGAGGAACCGATGAAAGTACATGCTATCCTGGGCAGCAATAGGGCCCGAAAAGACAAAGTGGTGGAACTATTGGAAAAGGTAAATTTAAGACCGGAACATTTTAACCGGTACCCTCACGAGTTTAGCGGGGGCCAGCGGCAACGGATCTGTATAGCAAGGGCATTGGCTTTGAACCCTTCCTTTTTAATATTTGATGAAAGTGTGAGTGCGCTTGATGTTAGTGTGCAGGCACAGGTACTAAACCTGCTAAACGATCTTAAAAAAGAATTTGGTTTTACGGCCATTTTTATTTCGCATGACCTGTCAGTTGTTCGTTTTATCAGTGACAGGATAATGGTAATGAATAAAGGGAAAATCATTGAAGAAGGCCCTTCGGATAAGATATATTTTTCGCCACAAAATGAATATACCCAAAAATTGATAGCTGCTATTCCCGGAAAAGGATCAACCTATCCGGTACATAGTGTATAGGCAATTTAATATTGAAACCTATACTTTGTTCTATGTTCCGTTAGGAACAAAATATTGGTAGTAATTGAATGCAAGTAAATAAAGTTCCGCAGGAACGTGATATTTCCCCCTGCTTTAATAATATATCATTGTTCACAATCTATCTCAATTTTTTCTTTGCCATGACTGAAATTTTATATCTCTTCCGCTCTGTAGCGGGCTTTATTGATTTTTTTTAAATACTACCTATATTTTTTTTAATAAAACGTGGGAAAAGATCCCCAATGGTATTCAGTACAAGAGGGCGATGCAACGATGCTTAATTGAAATACTTCTGCCCGGACAACAAATAAATATGCAAGTGTAAAAGTGCAACGCAACGATGATGCTACCAAAATAAAAGCAGCACTATTACAGCGCTGCTTTTGTTTTACTTTTTTACCAAAGCCCCTATTTTACAAATTGAATTGTTTTTCTTTCATTGGCCGTTTCGGTCATCAACATATACTTACCATGCGGCAGACTGGCGGCGGGAAGGCTTATTTGCCCGTTAACCGCGGAGAGCGAACTTGTATAAAGTATTTTACCACTCATGTCAATTATGGAAAGCTGCACATTGTTTGTAATGCCGGATAACAGCACTTTCATATTATCCGATATGGGGTTATTCAGCAATCGTACATTCCACTTACGGGTGCCTTTCAGTTTTAATGTTATAACCGGGCTAAGCGCTGATTTACCGTCTATATCCGTAATTAATAACCGGTAATAAACCATGCTTTTCCCACTGTTGATAACACCGGCGTCAATAAACGAATATGCATGCCCGGTAGAGGTGGTTCCGGACGCCGCCACGGTTCCTGTATTTTGAAAAACCAGTCCATCAAAACTTCGTTGTATGGTAAAGTTCTTACTGTTTAATTCCTGCGAAGTACGCCAGTTCAGGATCGCATCGGCTGATGCCGGCATCACCGTAAAATCAACGAGTGATACGGGCAGGGGAAAGAAAGTACCATCTACTGCATAAAGATCGGTAAGGACAGGATCATCGCCATTGGTTGCTTCAAATAATATCTTTCCATTTACAAGAAAGCCATTAAGCTCAGGATTAGAGCCTGCAGAACCGGGAATAATATCCGCCACCATGCTGGTACCAATTCCTGATGTGCCATCACTTTTCCATAACTCCCGTCCATTGGTTCCATTATTCGCGGCGAAATATAATGCGGCGGTGGTATAAGTATATAAACCATTAACCGGGTCGCTACCACCAGCGCCCACATTAATATCCTTCACGATTTTAGTGTGTGCAACCGTACTATCAATACCATCGGATATCCATAACTCACTACCTTCCGCGGCTGTTTCCGCCATGAAGAAAAATTTATTTCCCTGGAAAAATACCGGGCCGGGGTTAAATAAAATTGGTGTATTTGCACCATCAAAATTTTTAAACAATTGAGTACCGCCGGACGTGCCGTCAGATTCCCAAAGCTGATGGCGTGAAAATGAAAAATTAGTGGAACTGAAAATAAATTTATTCCCGACAATTACCGAACTGACCAGAAAATCCAAAGAACTGCCGGCCCCGGGTTCAATATTCTTCAATAGGCTTGTGTTAGGTTCAGTGCCATCAGTACTCCATATTTCCGCCCCATTGATACCATCATCGGAGGAAAAATATGCACGGTTATTAAATGTAAAATAACCCAAACTAACCAATGGCTTACTATTGGCCGGGCCCGGGTTAATATCCTTTAATATGGTAGTTCCACCGGGCGTGCCATCGGTTTTCCAGGTTTCAATTCCGTGTAACAGCGCCCCGTCATTTGCTTCAAACAGAACAAGGTTATTAAATTTACTAAAAAACTGGACGCCGGAAGAATCCACGCCACTATTAATATCTTTCAATACAACAGTTCCTCCTTCCGTACCATCCGATCTCCACAGCTCAACACCCGATGCCGGGGTACGGGCCATTAACAAGAGATAAGTCCCGGTGGAAAAAAGATGGTATTTGCCGGGGTAATTACTTCCACCGGTTCCACCAACCATATCTTTTACAAAAGTGGTACCGCCCGGTGTTCCGTCTGTACGCCAAAGTTCACGGCCCTCTGCCGGCCTTTCGGCTGTGAAGTATAAAAAGCCGTTCAGCAAAGCCACCTCATTATCAGGTGAAGAGCCCGGGGCCCCGGGATTAATATCTTTTACCAGTATTGTTCCACCGGGCGTACCATCAGTAATATATACTTCGGTACCCGTAGCCGGCGTAGTTCCGGCAAAAATTAATTTGCCATCTAAAAATGCCGTACTGCCTATACTACTTACAAATTTGATATCAGCAGACAACTGGACCGTATTAACTAATGTTCCATCGGTAACCCATAAGGTTTCGTCATTTAGGGAAACATAAACCGCCTTAGTGTTGCTAAGCGGGTACTCAAACTGTAAACTTTTGTTGGAATTGATCTGGGTAACCTGCGCCTGCAAACCAGGCACGGAAAATACCATAAATAAGGGGAGTAGAAGATTACTTTTCATGAGTAATTGTTTTAATTTTTTAACTGAATGTTATAAAAAGGGATGGCCCATTTTCAGTTTAACAATAGGATGGTATTGGCGACAGAAATAATGGATTAGAGGTGTTAACACCGGTACGTGCTTATTATCAATACTCAGAGGAGGGGTTTTTCATTGGATTTTTTGATTTTCACTATCACGCTTAATAGAATAGTTGCTTTCAAATTATTATCTTCCTTAATTGAAAATAAATTTAATTCATTTTTTATGAATAAACAATAATCTGAAAACAGAAACTATTATCTATGTACAATGAACACGCAAACTATCATCCAACAACCAACTATCCCTCAACAATCAAACCCTAAACCCTCAACCCTACACCTTCATCCCTCAACCACCAACCAAATAATACATGAACAAAACCGCACACCGGTACTTTATAATTAATAAACCATATAATATGGTTTCGCAATTTGTGAGTACTCACCAGGTAGGCTTGTTAGGTGACCTGGATTTTAATTTCCCGCAGGGTATTCATGCCATAGGAAGGTTGGACAACCACTCGGAAGGGTTGCTTATTTTAACCACCAATAAAAAAGTGACCCGCTTATTGTTTCTTGGCGGTACACCGCATAAACGAACCTATTTGGTACAGGTAAATAATTTACTAAGCAATGAAAATTTGCACCTGCTGCAAACAGGCATCACTATCCGCGTAAAAGGTGGAGAAGATTATGTTACGCCCCCCTGCGAAGTTGCTATTATAGACAACCCGGAGCGTTTGTATAAAACTGCCTTAACATTGCCACAGTACGGGCCACACACCTGGTTACTGCTTACATTAACGGAAGGTAAATTTCACCAGGTACGAAAAATGATAGGGGCGGTTCGTCATCGGTGTAAAAGATTGATCCGTGTATCCATTGAAGGCCTCGCACTGGGGAACCTTCAGCCGGGGTGCGTTAGGGAGATTGAAGAAAATGATTTTTTTAAGCAACTGAAAATAGTTGCGCCACAATAAGTTTGGGATATTGGGATATTGAGATATTTAGTTGCGGTGAAAACTAATATTCCAATTTCTTCTTTCAATATCCCAATATCATTTTCAATATCCCAGTATCTTCTTCAATATCCCAATATCATCTTTAATAGCTCAATATTCAAATACCCTTTCAAATGGGCATTATTATCAACACTCAAAGTAAAATGCGCCCCATTGCCTGTTATTATTTCCTTTTATTGTAATCAAAAAATCGCGGCACGATATTAAAACACTTGGTTATAAAAATTCAATATGAAAAAGTATCTCTTTTACATCCCGTTGATATTTCTGTTTCCGGGTTGTGTCGCCAAAAAATTATTAACGCAATCTCAACTGGAAACATCCGGTTTACGTGCAGACAGTACCCAACTGGCCAATAAAATCGCGACGTTGCAGGATAATATGTCGGAGCTTAATAACAAGATATCAAAGCTGAGTAATCAGAACTTACAACTTGGAGAACAAACCGCCTCCCAGAAAAGCCAGTTAACCGAGTCCGAAAAAACACTGCAGCAACAACAAAAAAGGTTACAACAGTTGCAGGCCTTATTGGCTCAGCAAAAAAATCAGTCAGACCAGCTTAAGAACAAAATGTCGGAAGCATTAAAAGGATTTAATTCAAATGATCTTTCAGTTGTTCAAAAAAACGGGAAAGTTTACGTTAGCCTTTCTGAGAATTTATTATTTCCCTCAGGAAGTGCGGTAGTTAATCCTAAAGGTGTTGACGCTTTATCCAAACTCGCAGCGGTGCTTAATTTAAACGCGGATGTTGCGGTGAATATTGAAGGCCATACGGATAGTATCCCTATCCGCGGACGTTTCAAAGACAACTGGGACCTGAGTACAAGCCGTGCAAATTCCATCGTTCGCATATTGGTAAATACTTACAGGGTGGATCCTGTAAGAGTGGTGGCATCCGGCCATAGCTTTTTTGATCCGCTGGATTCAAATTCTACCCTTGAAGGCAGGGCGAAAAACAGGAGGACGGAAATTATTCTTTCCCCTAAACTGGATGAAATGTATAAGCTGCTTGAAATGTGAAAGACGGGATGAATGAGGGATCAGGTAGGTTGAATGGTGAGCTAAATGGACAATCACGTGAAATATCCGCATTCACAATCCGCCTTTCACTTTTCACGAAACAATATTTAATTAATGCACCAGGTGTAATCCTGGTGCATTTTTGTTTATATGGATTTATCCATAAGCCAATTGAATTTTATTGAACACTGTGAATAAACCAAAGCAAATGTTTTTTAACTTTTTTGTCCGGGCCAGGAAGTTATGTGGTGCATCATTGCATTGATAATCCCGATAGCGCATGCGTACCGGGACAGTCTATCCCGATGGAGAAGCGTATCGGGGCCCTTTCTATACAACCATTCTTTTTTTTGTTGTCCGGGCAGAAGTATTTCATGGCATTCCCGAAAAAAATCAGGATTTCGCAATACAGTTTTTTGTCCAAACTATATTTCATTTCTCAACATCGTTGCATCGCCCTCTTGTACCGCATACCATTGTGGAACTTTAATTGCGTTATACCGGGCGGTTCATCAGGCGCAGTTTATGAACTGATAGAAGGCCTTCCCTTTTGGAACATCCCGATTTTTCGGGAAAGCCTGTCCCGGTTCATTGGGAGGGCCGGGGGCAAAACGGGGCCTTCAAATAACGCCACCTTTCAAAAAGCAGTCCGCCATTTGAAAATGAACCACCTCTAAATTTTGGAGTTGTAATTAGCGAAACATCAGCCGATCTTATTTGGGGACTTGCCCCGATTTTTTATCGGGGCATCCCGATGTTACACTTGAATCGGGAGTACCGCATACCATTGGGGACCTTTAATTGCGTTTTATGGGGTGCATCCCGAATTCGCCTCGCAGCGTGGCTGCAAAATAGCCAACATACACTTTGTTTATTTTCAATAATTTGACAATGGTGTATATAATTGTCGCTTTCCTTTCGTAGCCGTGGCTGGTATCCCCACCAGCCAGCGGCAATTTGGGATGCACCCGGGAATTTTAGCAGTTGATATGCATTTCTTTCCTATCTTACCTGCTCAATTTCACCTAAGCTGATTTTGAATGGGAGCAGGTTCCTTTTTTTTATTATAGCTTTTGCGAATTTCCCCTCGTTTCAAAAACCACCCATCACTATTTATCCTTTGCCAAGCCATTATCAATAACATTTTTTTTACAAAAAAAAAACATTGAAAATGAAGAAAAAAATTATGGCTGCGGCAATGCTTCTGGTAAGCTATGCAACAAATGCAAATGCACAATCAACGGCTACGGCCAGTACATCCGCCGAACTGGTAACGCCCATTTCCATCACAAAAGTATCAGACATGAATTTTGGTTCTGTTGCCGCCAGCGCTACGGCAGGTACTGTAGCATTGGATTATATTAATGGCCGAACAATAACAGGTGGCGCCAATGTACTTAACGGAGGTACTTTAGAAACCACTGCAGTATTTACGGTTACCGGTGAAGCCACCAACGGCTTTTCAATTAGCATTCCTGCTTCACCCATTACGTTGACAGGTTCCAATTCCGGAACGCTGGAGGTGAGCGGTTTTACCACTGATACCGGCGCAACAGGCGCACTTGTTACCGGTGGTGCGGTTATTAAAGTAAAGGCTATTTTAAATGTACCCGCCAATGCGGTTGCAGGAAATTATATCAATGCAAGCGATCTATTTGTAACGGTTAATTACAATTAAAACGATTTTTTATTTGATTTCAAGTTGTCCGTTTTTTCTTATCTGCAACATTAATGGCCAGGGCCCTTTGCCGAAGGTGACGGTTTGATTCGTGAATGGTAAAATTGCACCAGTAAAATATAAAACATTCACCCCCACATTTCAATTTTAACTACAATACAGAGATGGTATCTTTTAAAAAGATGCCATCTCTACCATCAGGCGCAGGACTCCAGTCCTGTGCCCACTTGTTACTAAACTTTGCTACCTTTTACTTTGGCACAGGAAGGCCCTGCTGAAATGCCCACGCCTCATTCCTGCGCCTGGGGGATGATTTTGATTTGAAGTCAGGCCGGGAGCCCTGAATTTATGAATGGGTTAACAAAACACAATTAAAGATCCCCAATGGTATTCAGTACTCCCGATTCAAGTGTAACATCGGGATGCCCCGATAAAAAATCGGGGCAAGTACCCAAATAAGCCGCGGCCGATTTTTCGCTT
>JANOTW010000620.1:0-3714 GCA_031416575.1 Ferruginibacter sp. | reverse complement strand
ATACGGTATCCGCGGATCTTTACCTGGTCATCTACACGCCCGATAAATTCTATGTTTCCATCGGGCAGGTATTTTACCAGGTCGCCCGTGCCGTACATTTTTGATGCACCTTCTTTGTTAAACGGATCAGTTATAAATTTTTCTTTTGTCAGTTGCTCATTATTAAAATATCCCCTTGCTACACCATCGCCTGCTATATATAACTGACCGGGTATGCCAGCAGGGCATAGCTGCAGGTTCTTTGATAAAACATATACCCTGGTATTGGAGAATGGCCGCCCGATGGGGATGGTTTTATTATAATTATTTTCCGGCTTTACTTCATGCAATAATTTGCCGATCGTGGTTTCCGTTGGCCCATAGTGGTTTACCACACGGCAAGGGCTACCCGATAAACGGATGGATTCCACCAGTTCCGGCTGAAGCGCCTCGCCGCCAAATACCAGTAATTTTTTAGGCAACAATAAACCTTCTTCCGTACACAATGCCTTCCAGTGGGATGGAACTATTTTTAAGCAATCAATTTCATGCTCGCTGAAATAGCGGTGCAGGTACTCTATATTGCTGACCGATTCTTTGGAAAATACATGCAAGGCGCCGCCTGATAACAGGGATGCATAAATGACCGTATTGCCCAGGTCGGTGGCAATGGTGGACACCAATGCAAATGAACCGCATCGGCCTATCTGGGTATTTTTATTTATTCCGAAGTAATAGTCCACCAGGCTGCGGTGTTCTATCATCACTCCCTTGGGTTTGCCCGTGGAGCCGGATGTATAGATCAAATAAGCAAGCTGATCGGGTAATGGCTTTATTGGTAAATTTTCTTTGGGCTGATGGCTTACATTGTCTGTTTCAATTATCTCTATTCCTGGTTCCACTTCAAGGTTTCGGGCGCTCTTGCTGCTGCTTACGATTATTTTCGCCCCGGTATCTTTCAGCATATAGCTGATACGGTCCCGTGGAAAATCCGTATCAATGGGAACATAGGCCGCACTGGCTTTCATGATACCCAGTATGCCTGTCAGCATCGCCGCCGACCTTTCTACGTACAGCGGTACCAGTGAGCCTGGTTGTACTCCCCTGGTTTTTAAGTAATGGGCCAGTTGGTTGGAACGCTCGTTGAGTTGCCGGTAGGTCAGCGTTTCATCATCAAAAACCAGGGCGGTATTATCAGGCGTTTTCAATACCTGCTCTTCAAACAAATCCACCACACTTTTATTTGCCGGATACGTTACTTTACAGTCGTTGAAGGCTTCCAGTAATTGTTGCTGTTCACCAATGGTAAACATTGGCAGCAGGCCTATCTTTTTATGAGGATCATTTACAACCGAATTTAACAGGGCTTCAAAATGGGCCGTCATCCTTTTGATGGTATCCGCATTGTAAAGGGCGGTGCTGTAGTCAACTGAACCCTGCAGGCCATTTTCGGTTTCTGTTATGAAAAAGGTAATATCAAATTTGGATATATTAAGCGAAAATGGTTCAACCGATATTTCTACATTTCCCAAACGCAGTTGATCAACTTCAGGTGTATTGGGCATTACCAGCATCACCTGAAACAAGGGGCTGCTACTCATATCCCTTTCATTTACCACGGCTTCCACCACTTTTTCAAAGGAAACGTCCTGGTGTTCGTATGCATCCAGCGTTGTGGTTTTCACCTGCTCCAATAAACCTGTAAAAGAAATATCACTGCTAAACTCCGTTCGAAGCGCCAGGGTATTTACAAAAAAACCGATCAGTTTCTCTACCTCCGGGCGGGTGCGATTAGCAATGGAAGTGCCTACACATATATCCTGCTGGCCGCTGTAACGGTACAACAATACTTTAAACACTGCAAGCAATACCATAAACAGGGTGCTATCCTGTTCACGGCTTAAATCACGTAATTGGGATGACAACCGCTTACCAATAAAAAAATTAATTGTAGCTCCATCCGTACTTCTGTTAACGGGCCTTGCAAAATCCACAGGTAGTTGCTGAGGAGTAATGCCTTCCAGCTTAACCTTCCAATATTCAAGATTTTTATTTAATAATTCTTCCTGCAAATGATGCTTTTGCCATAGCGCATAGTCCGCATATTGTATCTCAACGGGCGCCAACTGAGCGGGGTGTCCTTCTTCAAAAGCAATATATAATTCCTGAACCTCCTTAATAAGAATAGATAAAGACCATGCATCCGAAGCAATATGATGGAGCGTAACCACCAGCATATGCTCCATTTCATTCAGGGAAATTAATACAGCACGTAGCATTGAATCCCCTGACAGGTCAAAAGGCTTCCTGATAGATTCCTGTATAACCTTTTGCAACCCACCGGGTTCATTTTTATATTTTGAACCATCTATAAAAGTTAATTGCCAGTTGTCTTTATTGGTAATCACCTGGTAAACCTGTCCTTCCTTCTCAATGAAAATGGTTCTAAGAACCTCATGACGGTTTACAATTTGCTGCAATGCATAGGCTAAAGAATTTTTATTTAAATCACCCTTAAACCCTAGCACAGCCGGAATATGATAGGGAACACTACCAGAAAGGCGGTTGATGAACCATAAACGCTCCTGGCTGAAGGATAATGGAATATGATCGGGCCTGGATTGTATTTCTATTGCAGGCAGTAGTACTCCTTTGTTTTGCTTTTGAAGATGGACTGCCAGGGATTTTATTATTGAATGGAAAAACAAATCCTTTATTGACACTTCCACCTGCAACTCTTTATGAATTGCTGATACCAACCTCATTGCCAATAATGAGTGCCCGCCCAGTTCAAAAAAGTTATCGTGTATGCCTACACGTTCTACCTGCAGCAAATTTTTCCATATCCCCGCTAACTTTGCCTCCACTTCATTTCGTGGCGCCACATATTCATTCGTTACCAGTTCGCTTGCATCCGGATCTGGCAAGGCTTTCCTGTTGATCTTTCCGTTGGGCGTTAATGGCAAATTTTCCAGTTCCATCCAAAGCGCCGGTACCATGTATTCGGGCAGCTTACTTTTTAAATTTGCAATGATGGCCTGTTTATCAAATTCGCCTTCCGGCACTACATAACCCACCAACCGCTTGTTGCCACTCTTATCTTCCCGTGCCAGCACCACCGACTGGCGCACCAGGCCGGTTTGTTGCACCATGGTTTCTATTTCGCCTAACTCTATGCGGTAACCCCTTATTTTTACCTGCTCATCTATTCTTCCCAGGCACTCTATATTGCCATCCGGAAGCCATCTGCCAAGGTCGCCGGTACGGTACATCCTGGAGGAGGTTGTTTGTTGATCGTTGTTGGTTGATTGTTGTTGGTTGATTGTTGTTGGTTGATCGTTGATTGTTGATCGTTGATCGTTGATCGTGGGTCCATTACTAAACCGGTTTGTTATAAACTTCTCCCCCGTTAATGCCGGCCGGTTATAGTAACCACGTGCCAGCCCTGCTCCCCCGATCAGTATCTCCCCTGCAACTCCAATGGGGACCAACTGTCCTTCGCTGTTTACAATCTGAATATCGGTATTGGCAATTGGTGTTCCGATCAATACGCTTTCACCAGCTTCCAATTTCTTGATTGTGGACCAGATGGTAGTTTCAGTGGGGCCATATACATTCCATACATTCCCCTTTTGGGTAAGCGCATTTTTGAGATCTTCTTTTAATGCTTCCCCGCCCACCAGCATTTTTATGTCCTCTTTATTTTGCCATTCAGCATCCATCAATATCTGCCAG
>JANOTW010000619.1:0-8503 GCA_031416575.1 Ferruginibacter sp. | reverse complement strand
CAACACACGCCCTAAATATACACCCCCAACCACAAACAACCCCCCAAACAAACACCCAAAAAATACCCCCCCCCGCCTCGCGCCACCAACACCGGCACGGGGCCCTACCAAAACACCCCACGGGGGCTTACCATGGATCGGTATGCACATCTAAGAACACCTATTTGACACTTTTGTTTTAACATATTAAAAATGACAAAATGAATAAATTTTATGCAGCATTATTGCTGACACTTACAATTTATAGTTGCGACCAAACAACCAATAAAGAAACTGAACCAACAAAAATTTCTGTAAATATGGACTCGGGTTATACAGTTATTAAGACAAGTAAATTAATAACCGCAAATGCAACAAAAGCCTATTCAACAAAAAATAGGAAAGCCACACAATTTGCGTTAGACAAAGATTCACGACAAGAGAAAGCTGCAAATTTTATTATAAAAATATCGGACAAAAAAGTTTTGGTTTGCAACGACAACAATAACATTCTTAAAGACCTTTCCATAATTAAACAGTGGACAGACAAATCTGGGCCATCTACTGTATATGATTTGAAGGACAAAAACGGTGTGGAATACTCTCTTGACCATTACATTGACTATCAGAAGAAAAATTTTATAGGGTTTCGATTCAGTAACTCTTTGGAAACATACACAGACGAATAGAACGGGTAGAAAAACCAGCAGGCAACAGTGGTATTGCTGCAAGCTTATTTGCACCCTAAACTTTACGACACCCTTTAATAATGATTAAAGTATATTTCGATTGGAATGTTATGGCTCAAATGAAAAATGGCCTCCATAGCGAATTACATGAAATCGTTCTCAATAGTAGCAAACTTTTCAAACCTTACTCGACTTCACACATTAGTGACATATTTTCCAGTTTTAAAGAAAATGGTGAGCATTCGGAATTAATAAACGATGACTTGGAATTTATTAGCAAATTGACTAATGACACTTTTCTTTTCAACAATGGTAAAGACATAGTGATAGACTTTGCTCACCCAAAAGAATATTACAATCAGTTGGTAGAACAAAGAGACCAATTTAAAGATATAAGTATTGATGGCCTATTTAAACATTTAGAAGAAGATGAACTAACAAGAGATTTAGTAAAGCCACTCTTAAATTTATTAAGGAAAATTCCTTTAGATAACATATTTAAAGAAGCATTTCAAAATCCTGAAAGTGCAAAACAAATGGAAACGTTGTTTCCTGGATTAAAGGAAAATCCAACTATGGAGGGGTTTTTTCAAAGTTTTAGTGAGATGCTTAAAGGTATGAACGAAGATGAAAAATATAAGGACTTAAGACAAATTGTTCAATCAGGACTTGGAATTAATAGGGATAAAATATTTGATAATAAAAGCCCTTACGACATTATTAGTTCAAAGTATAAACAAATTGGGCAAGACAAAAGTCAGCATATTGTCAATGACAAAAATGCACCAAAATGGTTTAATGAAATTTCAAATGAATACGTTCTTTTAGATATGCACGGATATCAAGAAGATAATGTGAACGTTCAAAAAGGCAGAAAGGAAACTTATAAAAATACTACAGAAGACGCTTTTCATGCAGCATTTGCTTCTACTTGTAACTTCTATGTTATAAATGATAAAAAATCTTATAAAAAAACAAAACAAGTTTTCGAGAAATTGCAAATAAATACATTGGTTTTAAAGCCCGAGGAATTTGTAAAATATTTTAATAACTACCTTGACTTTAAAGACCCCAACCTTAACATAAACATCCCATATGCAATTTTACAAAATGGAGAATATCAAGAGGAACAACTTGAAGATGCGATTCTCAGAACTTACTATTTGCCATTTTTCCTTTTTGGCTTCTTCACCAAAGTGATGCTATTATTACCTCAAAACGAAGATCCGCCAATATTCTTATTAAGTAGAAATAAGCCCACAAATGGCACTACTTATATTTTGGAAATTACAAGATTAGCAAATGAAATCAGTTCATTATTTGGGGAGGACATTCAAAAATTAGGCGAAGTGAAGGAGATAGAATTTAAAGAAGATAATTGGGTCGGACGAAGCTGGAAAGTAGAAAATACTAAATTCAGACTTGTTAGCTTAAATGGACATTTTCAACTTTACATAGACCAAGAAGAAAGCCAGCAGGCAACATAAGTATTGCTGCAAGTGGGGCTGAACGTTGAAACTTCGGCTGTTTGCATCGCTGTACTTTGGTTCGGGCAGACGAGTTTCAATTTGGCTTTTTGTTATTAACTTCAACTTTATATTTTCAATTGGGCAGCGGTTCCGGGCTGGACGTTATAAAATATCCCACCTGCAGCAATACCTGTCCGTTGGCTGCAACCCTAAAATGAAATTTTGTTCACCTTCAAGTGCCAAGACATTCAATGCAAAGTCTTTAAATGCTACCGCACTTTGCAGCAGATTTGCAAGGTGGACAAGAATTACAAAAAATAAACTACTTCAAACTTTCGGTAATTTCTTGAATAAACTTTTCCCTGTCATTCTTTACCCTGTCAACAAATTCTTTTGGGGCAGCAGTTTTCTTATCATGTTTTGCACTCCACTTAACAATTTCAAGCAACACAGGCACTAAGTCAATTCCCTTTTCAGTAAGTGCATAATTAAATTTTGACTTATTCGCTTTGTCCTTTTTACTTTTTATCAGACCGGCTTCTTCAAGCATTATCAATCTGTCTGCAAGTATGTTTGTTGCAATCTTTTCTTCTGATAAGAGAAATTCACCGTATGTTTTCTTTCCCTTAAACATTAAATCCCTTATTATAAGTAGCGACCATTTATCCCCAAATATTTCCAATGCAAAGCTTATCGGACAATCCGATTTACGTTTTTGTTTAGCCATGACACAAAGTTAATTTATTTACTTGCATTTTACAAGTAAGTTTGTATATTTGAACCGAATTTACACAAATGGCATACAATGAAAAATTAGCGAACCGCATTCGGAAGCAACTTGCAGACCTTCCCAACATTGAAGAAAAGGAAATGATGGGCGGTTTGACATTTATGTATAACGGCAAAATGTGTGTAGGGATAATTGCAAACGAAATGATGTGTCGCATTGACCCCGATTTTCACGAAGCAGTTGTTGAAAAAACAGGTTGCAGAACAATGGACTTTACCAAAAAACCAATGAAAGGGTATGTAATGGTGGATGATAGTGGCATGAAAACCAAAAAAGAATTTAGCTACTGGATAAATCTTTGTTTAGAGTTTAACAGTAAAGCCAAGTCATCAAAAAAGAAGAAAAAATAAATTCATTAATAAACAATCAAAATCAAACAACATGACAAATTCAATTAATTGGTTTGAAATCCCTGTAAAAGATTTCAAAAGAGCAAAAGCTTTTTACTCAACGCTTTTGGGAGAAGACATTCAGGAAATGCCACACCCCACATTTAAGTATGGTATGCTTCCTTGTGACATGCAAAATGGTGGCGTAGGTGGAGGAATTGTAGAAGGAGAAGGATTTGAACCATCAATGACGGGTGCATTGGTTTATTTAAATGGTGGTGATGATTTAAGTGTTCCACTTTCTAAGATAGAGGCAGCAGGTGGCAAAATTCTTTTGCCAAAAACTTCAATAGGTCCAAATGGCTTCATGGCTCACTTCACTGACACCGAAGGAAACAAAGTAGCTCTTCACTCAATGAAATAAAAACAAAAAACAAGCGGCAGGTTTCCTGCCGCTTGTTTTTATTAAAAGGCAGATACAATGAAACAGACAACAAAAAAATTCATTCTTACAGCCCTTGCATACATTATTCCTACAATGTTATTGGGCTACACATGGCATCTTATATTCTTTAAAGACATTTACGACAGTTTAGGTATTTACAACAGAGCAGGACCAATTATTCCTTTGGGCTTTTTCTCTATGATTATTCAGGGCTGCATTATTGCATACTTGTTTCCATTTTATGCGAAAGACAATTTCGCAATGGCAACGGGAATAAAATTCAGTTTGCTCATGGGCTTATTTCTTTTTAGTGTTTCAACACTCGCCAATGGTGCAAAAATTCAGGTTACATCAATGCAAACCTGGTTACTAATTCAAGTTGCATTTCATCTTTTACAGTTCCTGGTTGCAGGAGTATTAATTGGTTTAGTAAATAAAAAATAAAAAGCCAAAGCTGCAAGTCAGGCACATGGCAACCATTATGCGGTTTGACACAGACCCACATTGTAGATGACCACGGAGAAAGGGTATGCGTACAACATTAAGAACAATAGCCGAAAGCCCCCAGAAAAAGCCCCCCATTAAAAAACTGTTAATGGGGGGCTTTTGGTTATTGTTTGTTGACCGGTGCCTTGCAGGGTGCCACTGCTCCTTTACTGTAGGCAATTAGTAGCCAGGAGCGCCTCTCTAACTTGCTTGGAAAGAGTACAATTATAAAAACCGGCCACTACCTTATAGCTATTTGCGCAATAAACCTGCCGCCAGTTCTTCCCGGTACCATGGTGGTGTTTTTTTTTTAAAATGCATGAATGTTTGCATGGTGGGTTGTTTACAACAGGGGCATTGGTTTGGATCGTAGGGTTGGGGCACCTTTTTGGTCTTTCTATAGTTGAATAAATTATCTTAAATTTGACTCATGCAAGTACAAGTAGATATAGAATTTGACCAATTGGTGCAAATAGCTAAGAAACTGCCAGCCAAACAATGGACAAGACTTAAAGCTGAAGTTGAAGCCAAACCAACTATTGACAAAAAGCGAAAGGAATTAAAAGAATTCCTGCTTAATGGGCCTACTTTTTCCAAAAAACAATTTGAAACCATAGCTGAAACTCGAAATGCAATCAATAAATGGCGAACAAAATAATCCTGGCTGACACTTCAATTCTAATAGACTACTTCCGTAAAACTGACAAAAGTAATTCTGTTTTAATTTCCTTGTTTGACCAAGGTTATGACTTTACAATTTCTGCTATTACACATTACGAAATTTATTCAGGCACGACAACTACCCAACTTCCATTCTGGCAAAGTTTATTGCAAAATATAAACGTTTTAGCCTTTAATCAAAAAGTCGCTCAATCGGCAGTTGACATTAATTATGATTTAAAAAGAAAGCGAAAACAAATTGAGATGGCGGACCTTTTTATTGCAGCGACCGCACAACTTGCCAACGATTTGCCATTTGCGACATTGAACAGAAAACATTTCGACCGAATAGACGGTCTAACCATGATAGAATAAAGGCGAACGCCCAACATTTAGACGTATAGCCGAAAGCCCCCGAATTTAAAAGCGCTTAAAATAAAACAAAAACGCCCCGAACAATTGGGGTCTGGGGCTTTTGGCTATACGCTGTTTGAACATTATATTGCTGCAAGTGGGGCATGATGTTGTAAGCTTCGGCTGTAGTACGCTGTTAGCAACAGTTCCGGCAGACGGAATTGGCTTTTTGTTATTATCTTCAACTTTTAAAACAATCCAGGCATTGGTTCCGGGCGGACGTTTTTCAAATACCCCACCTGACAGCAATACCTGTTCGTTACAAGCAATTTAAAACGACAACTCACTACTATGAACAAAAACATATTTTGCATTCTTTTTTTTCTCACAGTTGCATTTAGCCCCTGTTTTGCCCAATTGACTTCGATAGTTGACAAGTCAACCGAACAAATAAAAACAACTTACCAAGTTCTAAAGGATGTGTCCTATGGCTCCGACAAAGAACAAGATATGGACATCTATATTTCTAAAGACGCAAAGAAATTAAAGCGTAAGAATTTCACCGTCGTTTTCGTACATGGTGGCGGTTATTACGTTAGTGACAAATCCAAAGAGGAAAAATACATTCAACCTTACTTGAAAAAGGGGATGAATGTTATAAATATGAATTACAGGCTTAAACGGGGAATACCTATAGCTTCAGAAGACCTAACTACTGCTCTCAATTTCTTAAAAGCCAATAATGCGACTTATCAATTAAATTTAGACAAAGTAATTCTTACAGGATTTTCGGCAGGTGCACATATTTCCAGTAATGTAGGCGTTTCAGCAAACAATCCTGAATATCCTTATAAGCTAGATAACGGAATTAAGATTTCAGCAATCATAAATTTTTCCGGCCCCGTGGACGGATTAGATGTGACTGAAAAAGTTTTTATTGATAATGATATGCAAATAATGAAAGATGTTGGAAATGCATTGTTCCCATCCAGTGAGGGTTATGCACCCAAAGACTCAATTGTTAAATACGAACCTATAACATATTTTGATAAAAATGACCCGCCATTTTTTTTGTGGCATGGAGGAAAAGATGACCAAATTCTACCGTCAACATTTGTAAAATTTGTTGACTTGCTGAATGAGAAGAAGAAAAAAAATGTAGTGGTCTTTTCGCCTAATGGGGCTCACGACCCTAATAAAACTGAACTAAAGGACGCTTACAGCCAAATATTTATTTTCTTGGACAAACTATAATAAACTGCTTGTAACATTGGGCTTGCTTCTATGCTGGCAGACGAATAAATTTTCATCTTTTTGTTCGCTATCAGCAGCGGTTCGGGCTGACGTAATTCTATTAAGCTTTTGTTCTTATCTTCATCCCCACTAATTCTATTGGACTTCAGTTCTGGGCCGGACGTTATAAATGCCAGCACAGCAGCAAGCCCTGCCCGTTGTACGTCACCCTATTTCAGTGTAAGACAGAATCGTGGAAAGAGAAGTGTAAGCCTAAAGTTGTTGGCGATTGAACCAGTTAATGAAACAACACAATGTTTGACCGTAAAGTAAATATCGAATAACCATGAAACGAAGAGACTTTATTCTCAAAACATCAGGAGTTGCGGTTGCATCCTTATCGTACTCCCAATTGTATGCGCACGTACAAAAGCAGATTGAACCGACCTTCGATCAGGCAAGCTACGATGTGATTGTTTTAGGCGTTGGTAGCATGGGCTCTTCCGCGTGCTATCATCTAGCTGAGAGAGGATTTAAAGTTTTGGGATTAGAGCAGTTTGACATTCCGCATGAACTGGGTTCACACGCTGGTCAAAGTCGCATCATTCGCAAAGCGTATGGCGAAGGTTCTGACTATGTACCGCTGCTGGAAAGAGCCTATAAAAACTGGCAGACGTTGGAATCAGAAACCGGCTCGCAAGTTTACTACAAAACAGGGCTCGCGTATTTTGGAGCACTGGATGATCCGTTTTTAAAGACAGTAAAAGGTTCATCTAAAAAATATAACATTCCACTTAATGATCTGACCGTAGAGGAATGCAATCGGAAATACCCACAGTTTAGGCTTCCCCAAAATTTTCAACGACTGGAGGAGCCTGAAGCCGGGTTCATCACTCCCGAACGCAGCATACTTTTATATGTTCAGCAGGCGGTATTAAACGGGGCCGTTATTCGCACGAAAGAAAAAGTGCTTGAATGGAAGCACGAGACCTCAGGCAGTGTAACGGTAGTGACGAATCGAGGTACGTACAAGGCTGGTAAGTTGGTGATCACGGCCGGACCGTGGGCCGTAAAAATGATTCCCTCGCTTGCTTCTAAACTAACGATTACCAGACAAGCTGTGGCATGGGTAAAGCCTAAAAAGTGGGACAATTTTACACTTGGAAAATTCCCCTGTTGGATTTTGGAGAACAAGGAATATGATTTTTATGGGTTCCCAATTCTTCCAGTCGGAACGTTTGGCGGCCCGTTGGGATTGAAACTTGCCTTGCATTATCCCGGAGCTGATACTACGGATCCGGATTCAGTGAATAGAAATACAAAGGAATCAGACGAAAAAATTTTGATTGATTTTTTGAACCAGTTTATTCCCGATGGTTACGAGAATACGCTGGTGATGAAAACATGCTTATATACCAACTCCCCTGATCAGAATTTTATTATCGATTACCTATCTGGGTTTGACAAGGATGTTGTGTTTGCAACGGGTTTTAGCGGTCATGGTTTCAAGTTTGTGAGCGTGGTAGGTGAGATTTTGGCAGACCTTGCCATGAACGGATTAACTCAGCTACCGATCGGTTTTCTAAGCGCAAAACGATTTGGCTAATATGGTTTTCTAATCCGTGATAACCGAATTAAAAACATACGACTCAGGGATAGAAATGAAATTGATTTCCGTGGACAATTTGCTCACGGTGAGAATTTTCATTCGCTGACAATTTGGACTTAAAAGCAAAGAACACAAAAAATGAATGAACGACTTCGGCTGAGAAAATATATAATTGAGTTTCGATGACCGGTGACAGATCGGGGACTTAAAACCAATTGACAGAAAAGAAATTAAGAACGGCTGACGATGACGAACGAAACCCAACTGGCCACAACATGTTTGCGCAATGGTGGGGTGATGTGTAAGTTATAAGTTTTATCTTCGTTCAACGTTTGGTCACGTGGACAGGACGCGGATTCAAAAGCACACCTCTGCTCAAACACAAACGTTGTAGTCAATTTGCGACAAAAAATCTCAATAACATGTAAAGAATATATCAATATATAATAAATGTAAACCC
>JANOTW010000618.1:0-6503 GCA_031416575.1 Ferruginibacter sp. | reverse complement strand
AATTTTATTGGATGAATTTATGGATGTTCGGTTTAAATATTACTTCCCTGTTGCTTATGAAGTGTTTTCAGTAATAGATTTGTAGTGGCCTGAAATTCATAATGCACAAAACTTTAGGGTTTCATCCACTTACACTACCCGGCCATGAAAAACCCCGGCGAAACGTCATTTTATCAAGTCCAAAAAAATTGCAACTTTACATCATCAATTAAAAAATACTGCGGCTATTATGGTATCTTTAGTTGTAATTAAAACTTGCTATATGAACCGTTACTTTTTATTCATCGCCCTTTGCCTTTCATTTATTGCCCCCACCTGCGCACAGGATCTTGTTGGCAAAGCAGATGCATTCATCAGCCTGCTGGATAACGCACAGCGCACCAAAGCCCTGTACCCGTTTGATACTGATGAGCGGTATCGTTTTAATTACGTGCCGCTGAATGACCGCAAAGGTATTTCCGTAAAGGAGCTGAATGCAGCACAGGGGGAAGCATTGATGGATTTACTAAAAACCTGCCTCAGCGAAAAGACGGTGAAGAAAGTAAATGATATCATGCAACTGGAAATTATTTTAAAAGAACTGGAACAACGCAAACCGGAAGATGATCACCGCGACCCTGGCAAATACTTTGTTACCATTTTTGGTATCCCCTCCGCCAACACCATCTGGGGCTGGCGCTTTGAAGGCCATCATGTATCTTTTCATTTTTCGGCCAATAAAAAACAATTAGTGGCGGGTACTCCTGGTTTCCTTGGATCTAACCCCGCCATCGTGCTGAACGGGCCGCACAAAAACAAGGAAATATTAAAAGAAGAAACGGATAAAGGGTTTGCATTGCTGCACGCACTCTCTGCCGAAGAATTAAAAAAGGCCATTATCAATACGGTTGCCCCCGGCGAAATTATTACCGCGGCCAGCCGCCAGGCCATGATCCTTCAACCTGCTGGTATCCGCTATAATGAACTGTCGCCTGCCCATCAGCAACTGTTGCTGCAACTTATTAATGTCTATATTCATCGTTATACCAAATTATTCGCCGATAGTATGCTGAAAGAAATACAAACCGCAGGGCTGGATAAACTCTGGTTTACCTGGGCCGGTAACACCGGGAAAGTATTGGGTAAACCATATTACTATCGGATACAGGGCCCTACTTTTATTATTGAATACGATAACTCGCAAAACAACGCCAACCATATACACACCGTAGTACGGGACCTTAAAAAAGATTTTGGTGGTGACCTGTTACTGAAACATTACAGGGAAAGTCATTAGGATTTAACTGTTGTGCTGATAAAAATATACTTATTATTATGGTTTCAGCTCAGGGCTGCCGGGCCTCGTAGCCTCACCCGCACTGATTTCTCTTTTGTCGTTCTGGCGGCGTTTTCACGGCATACACTACAAATTATAAAGGCGCTATCCGTGAAACCCCGACGTATAAAAGCGCCTCGTTTTATAAAATCATGGCTCCTTATCTTTCGCAGTTTAAAAGTGCATGCTTTTTCCGAAATAATCGGGATTTTACTATTTATCTTTTTTGTCCAGGCAACAGAACCCTGGATCAGCATCGTTGCATTGGTACATCCCGATAGCGCAGCGTATCGTGGACGCCCTCGTGTACCGCATACCATTGTGGATCTTTACCTCCCGATGCATCGCATTGGGATAATTTGCAAAACATAAAGCCCCGGTTTATATGGGCAATAGTACCCGGCATCACATTCAGCATTTTTAGTCTTCGTTTTAATGGGAAATTTATCTGTTGTGTTGAGTCTGAAGTCCTGTAAGGACTAAATATCGGTAGAATCAAAAAAGAAGTTAATAAAGTCCCGTAGGGACGTGATATAAATTTAAGATAATGGTAATACCTGCACACCATTTACCTATAGTTGGCATTAGCAGTTAAAATTAATAATAGCGAATTCAAAAAGTGAGTTATTTTAAAATGGCTGCTACAGTTATCATGGCAACCGCCAATAAAGATACTAATCGCTTTCAGTGTTTAACTTTAATAAGCTGTTTCCGGATTAAAAATTAAAGGGAAGAACCGGCCCTGCATTTTATTCCCTTTTTTAATCACCGGCACACCTTTCAACAATACTTCATCTGTATTTGATTGCGTACCATCCGTAAATACATTGAGCACGAAAGCCCGCCTCGCCCTGGCAGATTTATTTTCATGAGAGCCATGCACCAATAAAGGATGATGAAAAACGCCGTAGCCTCTTTTCATTTCAATGGGTATGGGTTTGAAGGCGGCTTTTTGTTCGTCCGTTAAATATTCCATTAACCCTTCCATATCCCCTGCCAGTTCGGGTTTATCCAGCAAACCCCATTGATGGCTTTTAGGAACATAATATAAACATCCGTTTTCAACGCTGGCATCATCCAGCCCTACCCAGCAGGTAAGGTGTTGTATGGGGCCGGTCCTTGTCCAGTAGCTATAATCCTGGTGCCAGGCCACCACGCCACCATGGTAAGCTGGTTTGCAAAACAACTGGTCGTGCCAGAAGCGTACTGCCTTGTTGCCCAATAACTGGCTGGCGGCCATTACAAATGCAGGGTTCCAAATCACATCATGAAAACCTTCCGCAATACGCCAGGCACCCAGGGCATGAAAAAGCACATCATTCCCTTTGGATGATTCGTTGTTGTGAAACTCATAAAATAATTCGTGTGCAGGATGGGCAGGGCCGGCAATTTCAGATAATTGTTCATTTAGTTTTTCAACCTGCCATTCATCTAACAGTTTAACATTGCCCAGGTATCCATATTCTTTAAAAAAATCCAACTGCTCATTAGTGAGCCTGTATTGATCCCAGTCTGATTTGGTGGCGGGCCATTTAAACAGATCAGAAATTAATTGATGACAGGTTGACAAGTCGTTTATTTGATTACTCATGACTATTATTTTATTTGTCATAATTACAGAATTTTGATCAATTTATCAAAATTCATTGTAGAAAGTATCACCGGCACTATGTATTGCACCGGGGCACAGCATACATTGAGAACAGCTTGCCCCGCCGCTTAAATAAAAAACCCAAAAACCCTAAAAAAAATGCCATTTAGTTAAGTACTTTTTTCTTTGATTATTGAAAATTGCAAATTGGATATTGAACATTTCCCCGGGAATTATTTCATACAACGTAATTAAAGATCCACAATGGTATGCGGTACAAGTGAGTGACACAACGATGTTTAATTGAAATACTTCTGCCCGGACAATAAAAAATATAGTTGTATAAAAGAGCTACAAATATTCTGCATCCACTCTTTGAAGTTTTTACTAACTTGTACAAAATAAAATTCCCCACACAATATCATTTATCATGAGTAACATTTATTCCGGCCGCCGCAAATTTATTGTAGGCGCTTCCGCTACATTAGCCCTGGCAACATTGAGTGCGCATGGCATTAATATTCCTGCTTCGGCGCCCCCCTTGCGGCGTGTAGCGTTGATAGGCACTGGCTGGTATGGTAAAAGCGACCTGTTCAGGCTGATACAGGTAGCGCCGGTAGAAGTGGTGGCATTGTGCGATGTGGACAGGCATGAACTGGAAAAAGCGGCGGACATGGTTGCAGCACGGCAGCAAAACAAAAAGCGGCCAAAACTTTATGCCGACTACCGCCAACTATTAGCCGAAAATAAATTAGACATCGTACTCATCGGTACGCCAGATCACTGGCATGCCCTGCAAACCATTGATGCTTTAAAAGCTGGTGTGCATGTTTACGTACAAAAGCCCATCAGCGTGGATGTGATGGAAGGCGAGGCAATGGTGGCGGCGGCACGTAAATACAACAGGGTGGTGCAGGTGGGTACCCAGCGTAAAAGCACCCGGCATTTAATTGATGCCAAAAAGAATATTGTAGATGCCGGGCTGCTGGGCAAAGTATCGCATGTGGAAATGTGTTGTTATTATCACATGCGCAACAATGGCAACCCGCCTGAAATGGCTGTTCCTGATTTTTTTGATTACGATATGTGGACGGGCCCTGCACCACTGCGGCCCTATGATGGATTGCCGCATATAAGATGGTGGCGCACTTTTATGGAATATGGCAATGGCATCATGGGTGATATGTGTGTGCACATGTTCGACACGGTACGGTGGATGCTGCGGCTTGGCTGGCCCAATCGCATCAGCTCAACCGGTGGCATCTATTCAGATAAAACGGGCAAAAGTAATATTGCGGATACACAAACCGCCTTGTTTGAATACGACGGGCTCAACTGTGTGTGGCAGCACAGGAGCTGGGGCACGCCGGCCGATCCTGAATATCCCTGGTCCTTTAAAATATATGGTGAAAAAGGCACCCTGTGCGGCAGTACCATGAAGTATGATTTTATTCCGGCAGGCAAAGGAGAAAAGATGCATGAGGATGTGTTGTATGAGCGTGAAAAATACCCGGAAGATTTAAAAGAACCCGCCATTGAATTGAATGCGGCGCCAGCTACGCGTTTGCACATGCTCAACTTTCTTAATGCGATAGATAAAAATATAAGGCCCGTTGCCGATATTGAAGAGGGCCATATATCTACGGCCAGTTGCATTATTGCTAACCTGTCTATGAAACTGGGCCGTGCATTAAGTTATGATCCGCTGAAGCGGGAAATAACCGGCGATGCGGAAGCTACCAAACTATTGCAACGGCAGTACAGGCAAGGCTGGGTTCACCCGCATCCTGGTTCGGTTTAAAAGGCCGTTTTCCCGGCTGCGAATAAAACTACTGGCCTTTGGTAGTTTAAAGCGTATGTTTTTTATCTCTTTTGTCCGGGCTAAGAAGCTATGTGGAGCATCGTTGCATCGCCCTCTTGTACTGCATACCATTGGGGATCTTTATCCACGTAATATTTAGAAATACACAATTGCAGGAGCAACATGCCGGGTGCATCCCAAATGATCGCTCCATTCTTAAAGGGTTGCCAACGGGTGCATCTCAAATTGTCGCTACAGTTATCAGGAACGTGGCCGGTGTCCCACCGACCATTCGGCGGGCTTCCCTTGGCTGGTGTTCCACCAGCCAGCGACAATTTGAGATGCACCCGCTTTACGCTATTAAATTCAAATAGTTTTAATATTCATTAACTTTAAGGCAACCAATAAAAACACCTTCAGTAATGTATCAAACAACCAAAATGAGGGTTCATACGCTCCTTCATCCCGAATTAGGCTTCACAAAATGGGATAAGATCTTCAATGGCTTTATTATTACCCTCATCTTATTGAATGTAACGGCGGTTATACTGGAAACAGTACCTTCTATTCATGGTCCACACGCAACGTTTTTTAGGAATTTTGACCTGGTTTCCGTGATAATTTTTACAATTGAATATGTACTGCGTGTTTGGAGCTGCAACCATGACCCCCGTTATGCACACAGTTTTCATGGCCGTTTAAAATTCATGGTATCTACAGGGGCACTCATAGACCTGCTGGCTATTTTACCTTTTTACGTTCATGTAATCGTCGGACTCGATCTAAGGGTGTTGCGTATTCTGCGCCTGTTAAGGTTCTTACGGTTGTTCCGGCTCACAGCATATATGAAGTCGGCCAGGATGGTCAGGAGTGTTTTTAAAACCAGGGCAAATGATTTGAAACTTAGCTTTATACTGATAATATTTCTTATCATCATTGCTTCCTGTCTTGTATTTTTTGCCGAACATGATGCTCAACCGAAAATATTTTCAAGCATTCCTGCTACCATTTGGTGGGCAATCATTACGGTTACATCTGTTGGATATGGCGACATGGTTCCAATTACTATACCTGGTAAAATACTTACCAGCATTATATCACTTTCAGGGTTAGCTGTTTTTGCATTGCCAGCGGGTATTATCACGGCTGGTTTTCTGGAAGAAATGAGAAAACCGAAAAAACAAAAAAATAATTTTTGTCCTCATTGTGGAAAACCATTGGATCATTTAGACCATACCGATAGTTGATCAGGTTTATCATTAGCTCACTATAAAAAGATAATCGCAACTGAAAAAATTGATTGGATATAATTTGCGAATTGTTTCATACAACGTAATTAAAGATCCACAATGGTATTCAGTACAAGAGTACCCAAGTAAACCGGGGCTGATGTTTCGCTAATAACAACGTGGAAAAATTTTACAGGTCATTCATTTTCAAATGGCGGACTGCTTTTTGAAAGGGAGGAATAATTTGAAGGCCCTGTTTTGCCCCCGGCCCTCCCGATGAACCGGGACAGGCTTTCCCGAAAAATGCCGAAAGGTCGGCACAGGTCGGGATGTTCCAAAAGGGGAGGTCTTCTGCCAGTTCATTCATTATGGCAAAGAACCGCTTATCATAACGCAATTAAAGTTGCCCATTGGTATTAAGTACAAGAGGGCGATGCAACGATGTTGAGAAATGAAATATAGTTTGGACAAAAAACCGTATTGCGAAATCCCGATTTTTTTCGGGAATGCCATGAAATACTTCAGCCTGGACAAAAAAGATAAAAAGCAGTGACTTTAAACTGCGAA
>JANOTW010000617.1:0-5933 GCA_031416575.1 Ferruginibacter sp. | reverse complement strand
ATGCTTCTTAAAAAAATCCACTATTGTTAGGGATTAAGAACTTTTTTTCTTAGGAACTTTTGCTCCTGCTTGTCTCGCTTCGCTTAGTCCAATTGCTATTGCCTGCTTGAGGCTTTTTACATTTCCACCTTTACCGTCTTTGACTGATTTTAATTCTCCATGCTTATATTCATGCATGACCTTTTCAACTTTATCCTGAACTTTTTTGGAATATTTAGCCATAATTATTTGTTTTTAAAAATTGTTGTATTTATTTTTTTGGGGTTAAGGTTTGGCTGGAGGTGGTTCATCAATGCGGGTGTGGTCGGTTTTTTCTGATTTGTTTACACCGGGTTTTTGTCTGGTGAGGTAGTTGTCAATATCCGGTTTTACCGAATATTTTTTTTCAGGTTTGTTGGGAAGTGGATTGCCGAAGTCTTTTTGCGGCTTCTCTCTTTCTTTTCCAGCTATACTGCGCAATGGATAAACACGTGAATAAAAATTTTTTGTCCAGGCAGAGAAGCAATGTGGTTCATCGTTGCATCGCCCTCTTGTACTTAATACCATTGGGGAACTTTAATTGCGTTTTAAATTAAAATTTAACCTGTTTTATTTTTTTATTGAACAAAACAAATATCACTGATTGACCCGTTGTACAGTATAATGTTTTTATAGTTTATTTCAGAGTTTTGATTTTTTGTTTTAATGATAAAATTATTATCAGGTTATTTTTTGCCGAAAAAAACCCCCACGCGTGAGCGTGGGGGGTGTTTTGATCTTCTGCTTTCCTTTCGCTAGTATTACCTAGTTCAAGTTGTGAGGGTTTTTTTCTCAGATTTCTCTTTCGGAATCTCCCCTTAACAAATAATCTAACAATTAATAATTACAAAATATCGTGCCATGATTTTTTAATATGAATTTAAATGTTGTAGGGGAATTTGTTTCGTTACATGGGTATTTTATTGCTGCAAATGGGATCAATAATTTTTTTAAAGGGCCTTCATATTGCGCTTTTGATATGGCAATTTGGTGTGCTGCTTTATTTATCTTGATACGGAATGATTTCAGGATATAGCTGAATGATATTTGAACCTTGCATTTGCATGTTTACCGTTCATTTGGGTTTTGCCGGATGGTTGCTCTTTTTAGTCAGAAATGTCAGCGTTGTTTGAGCTATTGCCGGTTTTGTTTGCAGAGATGCAACTTGTTGTTATTATTAACACCATACTACTGATATAGATGTTGAATGATTTTTTTATTGTTTGCTTTTTAATAATGGGCTGGGTAAAAACGTGCCAGGTTGGATTTTTTTTCAGAAAGCGGGAATATAAATATCAAACGTTGCTCCCTTCTTTAATTCGCTTGTTGCGATGATGATGCCATTGTGGTTCTCTACTATTTTTTTTACGATGGCAAGCCCGATGCCTGTGCCTGAATATTCTTCTTTAGTGTGAAGTTTTTGGAACACTTCAAAAATGCGTTCGCTGAAATGGGGTTCGAAGCCGATGCCGTTGTCTTTGACGGTGATATGGCAATAATTTTTTTCGGGTGAAAGCTTTTCCTGCCCGGTTTTGTCATTCAGGCGGGCGTTAATTGATTTACTGCCTTTTACAATTCTACTCTTTATTATTATGTGTGGTGGTATGTCGGGATTTGAAAATTTAAGTGCGTTGCTGATGAGGTTGTGCATGAGCTGGCCGAATTGGAAGGGGATGATGTTTGCCGGGCAGAGTTCAATGACTTCGATTATTGCGTGTTTTTCCTGAATGGTATCTTTTAGTTCGGTTTTTACTTCTTCTATAATTATATTGAGGTCGGTTTTTTCAAACTTGCGTTCGTTGGTGTTAATGCGGGAGTAAGCAAGTAAATCTTCGATGAGTTGTCGCATTCTTCCGGCTGCTGATTGAATTCGGTGGAAATTATATTTGCCGTTATCAGATAGATTTTGATATTCTTTTTCGAGTATGACCGTGGCGAAGGTTTGTATTTTGCGCAGAGGCTCCTGCAAATCGTGGCTTGATACATAAGCGAATGCCTGAAGCTCTTTGTTAGCAATGATCAATTCCGCCGCCCGTTTTTCTTTCTCTTCGTTTTGAAAGGCAAGTTCTTTGTTAGCAATGATCAATTCTGCCGCCCGTTTTTCTTTCTCTTCGTTTTGAAAGGCGAGTTCTTTGTTAGCAATGCATAACTCTGCTGCCCGTTTTTCTTTCTCTTCGTTTTGAAAAGCAAGTTCTTTGATTTGTTTTTTTAGATTGGCTTCCTGAATTTTTCTTTCAGTAATGTCTATGATGGAAGCCAATACCATGCGCCCCTGAGCTGTTTCAATTGGGTTTAACCCTATTTCTACCTGTACTTCTGTACCATTTTTTTTCATGGCAAAGAGGTCACGTCCAGCACCCATAGCGCGTGTTTGAGGTTTTTTTAAAAATATATTTCTGTGACCTGGGTGTTGCAAGGAGAATCGTTCCGGAATCAAAATTTCAAGTTTGTTTCCTATTAGTTCCTTTCGTTCATATCCAAAAAGATTTTCCGTTTGATTATTAACAAGGGTAATGAAACCTTCATTGTTAATAAGCACTATCGCATTGGGCGCTGATTCTACTACAAGCCTGAATTGTTCTTCCGCTTTTTTAAGTTCTTTGTTAGCAATGATCAATTCTGCCGCCCGTTTTTCTTTCTCTTCGTTTTGAAAAGCAAGTTCTTTGTAAGTAATGATCAACTCATCCGGTTTTTTTCTTTTATCCATTTTCTTTTTTTTATGAACTGAAGAAAGCTTTTATACCTAAAACTAAACCAACATCACCGGAATTTTCTTTGTTCTCTTTTATAAATTAAATTTAAAACAAATATTATCCGGATCGTTTTATTTTGTTGAGCTCCATTCATACTGTGATTTAAATTTATATACTTCGCAACGGACAAAACCGTGAATAATTTAAACTGTGCAAGGTATAAAATAGTGTTATTTGCTTTGTTCAATAAAAAAATAAAACAGGCTTCCCCCATCTCCTAACGGGGTAAGAATCGTTAATTTAAAACGCAATTAAAGTTGCCCAATGGTATTAAGTACAAGAGGGCGATGCAACGATGATGCCCATTGCTTCACTGCCGGGACAAGAAATTTTCTTCACGTTTTTATCCGTTGCGAATTATAATCGCTATTCTTTCTGAACAGGTTCTAAATGTATTATTGAATGATAAGGGGTATTGCCAATTAGCTGTTACAAAGAATTACAGGCTAACAATACATCCCTTTGCTCAATATTGCTTTACTAATAGCGATTCGGCAGCATCCCGGTATTTATCATGCGGTGTAATCAAAGCTTATAGTAACATGATTGTCGCATTCATAAACTTTTCCATAGCCTGACCAATCTCATTGGTTATACTGACCATCGTCTTTGATTACTCATGTAAAAGAAAATACTTTTGTCCGGCAAACAATAATTTATAAAATTAAAAAACAAGGAGGTCGTATGGGAACTCAAGCATTAGCTAAAGTAGCTGAAAGAATGCCGTCTGTATTTGATGATTTTTTCAAACCCTGGAATGAATGGTTTGATAATGGCGGTTTAAGGGGGCGGGCAATGAATGTACCCGCCGTGAATATTACGGAGCATAAAGATGAGTATCAGGTATCACTGGCTGCGCCCGGGTTGAAAAAGGATGATTTCAAAATTGATGTGGATGGTAATATGCTTACCATCAGCAGCGAAAAGGAAGAAAAGATAGAAGAAAAAGAAGCAAGGTACACCCGCAAAGAGTACAGCTATTCATCTTTCAGCCGCAGTTTCACCCTGCCTGAAGAAATCAACAAGGAAAAAATTGAAGCAAAGTATGAAGATGGCGTACTGAAACTTTCCTTGCCCCGCAAAGAAGAAGTTAAGATGCCTTCAGCGAAACACATCGCCGTTAACTAAGCGCTACGGGATGGCTTAGCGCCCCGCCATACAGGGTGGTGGGGCATTTTTCTATTAATCCGTTTTATATGGCAGAATTGAATCTCCCACTCCGCAGAATAGTTCCCCATCATTGCTCTTAAAGTGTTGCTTGAGCACGCCGGCTGGTTTTTACTTTGGGCGGTTCCTGACTTTTTGTTTTATGATTTTGCTGAACTGAAAAAGGAAAGAAACTATTATAAGGAGGTTAGCGAAATGCATGTTCGTTTTAAATCTTCCTGAAATCAGCCTATCAGGGGTATTGACCAATATCAGGATCCTTGCTGATGAAAATTCTTATCCTGGCCCTCTGGCAACGATACCTTTACACATGATACATTAATTAAGAAAACATCCTTTGCAAAAAATATTTACTAATTATAAGCACTTAAAGCTGCATTATATGCCAGAGCTGAAATTAAAACAATTACAATACGAAAGCGATAGCTGGAAAAGATTGTTTCGTTTTATGATGGACGAGAATATTCATCTGAAAAACAGGCTTTCAGAAGTTCTTAAAGATCAATTCGATAAAAATTTGTTGGTAGAAGTAGAAGGTTTTCAAAACAACTTTATAAAAGAAGACGAACGGGTTGGTTTACTTCGGAATGATGTTGCTGAATTGGATAAACTATTAGTGAGGGAGATATTTGAAGACGGAAAAATCATCAATGAAATTGATAGAAGGCTGAAGAACCTCCGTAACAATATAATGAATGCTGAAATACAGTTCGGCAAGTTGAAATCAGAGTTTAACAGTTACCTGTTAGAAAATACGTAGTCCATATGAAGAATAGTAATCTTAAAAATAGACTGGCAACGCTAATTGCCTGTTTATGGAGTTTCGCAGCTTTTGCTCAAGTTACCCCTGGCCGTGTACAGCAGTTTATTTCAGAGAATAAATATATCAATAATGCTGAAATAAAGTATGCACCTGAGGCAAAAGAATTTTATTCCCGGATAAATTATAAAACAGCATGGGTACAAAAGGAAAACTTAGCCAACCGGGAGGTTTTTTTTAATATCCTCAAACTGTCTCCTGGCATGGGGCTACGGGAAAGGGATTACCAGTTCAACTACATTGAATCTTTTTGCGATACTACAATCCGCCTGCAAAGCAAAGATGATTCCCTGCAAGCGGAAGTTCGTATTACAATCACGGCTTTACTGAGATAATAAAAGCAGAACAATTACATTTTGAATGGGCAGGGTAAAAAGAGGCAACCGGCTATAAAATGCCAACTGTTTTTAGTTAAGCAGAAGCTCCAGTTTTTTTTGATTGATGATAGTAATACTTCCATCTTTTTTTATTTCAATCAGTTGTTCACTGCGAAAGTCGCTGAGTGTACGGATGAGTGACTCCTTGGCAGTACCGGCAATATTAGCCAGGTTTTCGCGGCTGATATCAATGATAAATTCTTCTTCCTTCGTTTGCTGGTATTTTTTTTGCAGCAGTAAAAGTGCCTCCGCTACTTTTTTTCGAAGTGAATTATATGCAAGGCCCAATAACTGATTTTCTTTTGCCGATATGTTTTTAGCCAGCAGGCTGATAAATTTTTGTGCCACTTCTTTATTGTTATTAATCAATTCGTCAAAATCTTCTTTGGGTATTACCGCCACTTCGGTTTCTTCCAGCGCTACAGCCGTATCCTTATAAACTGTTCCTTCCAGCAGGGCGACATACCCGAGAAAATCACCGGGGCTAAAGAGTTCTGTTACTAATTCTTTACCATCTTCATTGCTTTTATATACTTTTACTTTCCCTTTTAAAACATAGTAAAGCCTGTTGGGGTGGTTCCCCTCCGAATAAACCGTTTGTTTTTTCTTATACTTATTAATATTGCGGTCTTCGGTAAGTGAGCGCAAAACATTTTTGCCAAACGAAGCCTGCATTAAGTACTGCAGCCCTTCCAGGCCGGGAGATAATTCCTGCTTCAGCAAATCAAGTTTTTTCAGGCGGCTGTCCACGGCATTTAGCAGTTCTGTTCCATTAAAAGGTTTGGTGATGTAGTCATC
>JANOTW010000616.1:0-25950 GCA_031416575.1 Ferruginibacter sp. | reverse complement strand
TTCCGACTGGTAAAATTTCATGTACCGGTTATCCTCCTCATGTACCAAATAATTATGCAATTGATAA
The DNA here is from genome assembly GCA_031416575.1 of Ferruginibacter sp. Lineage (GTDB taxonomy): Bacteria > Bacteroidota > Bacteroidia > Chitinophagales > Chitinophagaceae > Ferruginibacter. The sequence goes on along the minus strand of JANOTW010000616.1, from coordinate 25,883 downwards.
TTATCAATCTTATTTTGTTTGAAATTATATTTCAGATAGTCAAAAACCAGCGGTGAAGCCTCAAACCCAAAGTATTTTACAGCGGTTTTATTTTTTACAACAGGCAACCCAAGAGCGCCAATATTCGCCCCTATATCAAAATAAATATCGCCTTGCCTGATTTGCCTTTTCAAAAAGCACACTGTCTTTTTTTCATAGGTTCCGGTAATCAGTAATTCTACGCCCAGGCTTTCAAAAGTATTAGGAATTTTATACTGAATTTTATTGTGGCCGTAAAATGAAAAAGGATTTGGTTGATTAATATAATTGCTGAATAATAACTTACCTATCCTTAACTTACCCTTAAACCTTGGAAGATACCTGAAGCACTGCAACCAACTTAATTTCATTTTCCCTGGTTTTTAATAATTACCGCATTTAAAAGTTTCACCAATTCCCCTGTCACGATCCTGGCCGAATAGATTTCAAATAATTCCTTATTGATCCGTGCCGGATGAAATTGTTTTAAGAACTTTATATAATTTTCAAATACTACAGAAAATCCGGTTTCAATAGTCGCCAAGGCCGCTTCACCGTCAAAATCCAAAACTATGCCTGCCCCCGATCCCTTTAATACTTTTACCGCTGTGCTTTCTTTATGAAGTACCGCCAGTATTGGTTTACCAGCCAGCACTCCCTGGTATGATTTAGACGGTGTATAATGCGGCTCCGTACTGCCCAGGATAAAAATACCATCCGCGTATTGCAAATGAACCAACACATCCAGATAGGGTATCCGCCTGGGGTATTCGTAAACAACCGTTTGCCAGAGCCCATACTTTTCAGCAAGCGGCTTTATATTAAATCCCGCGGGATCATTGGTGGTTTTACCGGTTCCTATAAAATGAAATTCCACCTGCTCAAATATTTCCGGTTGCCATTGGATACTTTTAAACATAGCTTCCAATGGCCCGTAAGCCTTAGGTAACATGGCCCCGGCATAAACCAATTGAATTTTGTTGGTTTTCTTTTTAAACAGGTAAGGCTTTAGATCCAGTTGTGTCAAAAGATCATGATCTGCCTGCTCTCCTCCATAAGGCATAGCGCCACAAACAGCCTGGGTTTTTAAATGGGGATTGCGTTGTAAAACCGCCCTATAATAACCTTCCGCGACCCCGGTAATGAGGCATGCTTTTTTTAAAGCAACCGGTTCTAAAAACCCGGCGATTTTTGTACTAACCCAATGCCGTGAAAACAGCGTATCGCTCCCGGGGAAATAATGCACCCATGGATCAATATAATCAATGCCATAATTAATTTTGGTTGATTGATGCAGCCATCGTCCCAACAGGGCGCAATAAAAGGATGGAACAGGGATGTATAAAAAATCAATCTTTTCTGATTGAATTAATTGCTTCGCTTTTTTATACAATTGAAAAAAAGCACGCAATCCAATATCGCCGATCAGCCTTGGTTTAGTTATCCTGAAGGCTTTTACTTTTTCAATTCGTAAGGTTGGTGGTAATAGCTTTTCCAAATCATGATCTAATGCTTCTTCATAATATTTTTCATGCACCGTTAATATGATAGGCTCCCAACCAAATGATGGAAGGTGTTGGGCGAATAGCCTTGTTCTGTGTACACCTGCAAGATTAGAAGGTGGGAAATGCGGATATAGGATCAATATTTTATTCATTGATATAAATCTGCCCGCTTCACCTCACCACCCTTCCTCTCCGTTGGTTAGCGGAAGTATGCGGCGCTGTATGCCTATAATACACTATTTATACTGCACAAGGGATAAATTAGTGATATTTATTTTGTTCCCTAAACAAATAAAAACCGGCTACCCCCATCCCTCCCGATGAATCGGGACAGGCTTTCCCGAAAAATGCCGAAAGGTCGGCACAGGTCGGGATGTTCCAAAAGGGGGTAAATTTTATTAATATAATCCCGATGCATCGGGAGCCCAATGGTATCAAGTACAAGTCCCGATTTAAGTGTAACGTCGGGATGCCGACAAATACTGTCGGCAAGCGATGCAAGGATTATCCACATAGCTTCACTGCCCGGACAAAAAATTTTTCCTCGCGTTTTTATCCCTTGTGCAGTATAATGCTTCTGCCTTGTGTGCAAATACAATTACACGGCCGTAAAATTTTCATTTTACTATACCGGGAAAAATAAGTTTTTAAAAAAAATAAATTTACAATTTCCCGAATTTTTTTAATAATTCTTCGATGCGTTCATCAGGAAAAAGATCGGTTACTTTTACCAGTTTTATATCATTAAAACCCGGATGAGTAGAATTTATTACATAATTAAACGACTCTGGTAAAACAGCGGAAGGTACTTTCATAAGCGGTAAAATTCCTTCATCATACCATGCATTTCCAATAGGCTGACATTTGGAATAATCGGTAAATTGGCGCCAGCCAGCAGGAAGATCACCGGTTAAAATTGTTTGGATCTTTAAATTATCCGGTATCTCCAGGATCATTATTTTGAAATCATCATTAAAACCAACGCCCTGCCTGCGCACCATGTTTTCCAAAAAAGCAAGTGGAATGGATTCTGCGCAATAAATAACTTTCCTGCCACTTCCATTCCACCGTCCGGCTAAACCAGGTGCAAAAAATTTGTTACTATATTGTTTAAGCGTGATACGGTAAGCAAGCATATAAAATATTATACGGCATAAGCATGAGTAAGGCGGTCAAGCTCATCCATCACGAGGTCAACCCCCCCGGGCGTAGCCAGCCAGTCAATGGGTTTTTCGCTTGCGTTCCAAAAAGGTTTTTGTAACCAGTAATTGAATTCATCCACATTACTGAAAATTTCTTCCCCTTTTCCGAAAAGGGCAATCAGTTTTAGCAAATGTTCACTCTGCAGGGGTTCCAGGTTTTTTTGCTGCTCTTTATAATTACTGATCGTTCGGGATGATATATTTAATAATAAAGCCAATTTCTTTTCCGGCATTTTAATGGAATGAGCAAAATCATAAAAAACTTTCGCATTGACACCTTTTCTTGCCGAGGATACAATGGTAAAGGGGCTTTTGAGGTCCAGGTTACTGAACCTGGCCAGTATGGAATTTGAAACAGTGAGTGAAGTAGCCATAGAATTTCTTTATACTAAGGTAGTGAACATTTTCTATTCAATTAGTGAAAATTTTCCACAATGTGAATAACCAGCCAATCCCTATTTGCTATAAGAACACATCTAAAGTTTCGGCCGGGCTCCCCTCAATTCCCTTCGTTCCCGAATAAAATCGGACAGGATATCACCTTCAGTTTGTTACTCAACACAAATTGCCCCTCTTTAATAAACGAAATAGTCTCTCCATAGAGCCGCTGCCTTTAGTTCCTTCGCACTATCCAGCGGGAAATTTGACGGGCTGTCAGGCGATTTCTCATGATTGATCAACCAGAGAACTCCTGTAATAATTGGTCTTTAGATTTATTGAAGTGAGAGGCTACGTCTGTTAAGATGGCTGCGAGGATGCCTATCTTTAATGGGTCAAGATTTGGGATAGTAATATGATGTTAGTCTTGTTGATCAGTGCTAAGCCGGATGTGGCTGCCTGATTGCCGCGTTATGATATACCCGTAGGGTTTGGGGTACCTGATCAATTCCTGGCCACTGATATCCCTGGGCAATCTCATGCCGCTATTACTTCTTCTCTTACAATATGCAGGCGGATAATCCTTCTTGTGCTATCATCATAATGGCAATGAACGGCATCTTTCACCAACTCTTTTAATGCCTCTATCGTATCTGCCTGTGTAAAAATAGATACGCCTAAGCCCTTAGCAATATACCCTCCTTCGGGACTTTCTTCTACCATAAAAATAATCTCTTCCATATTAATCAATTTGAAAACAAACTTACTCTTAAAATTTCATTAGGGTGCAATTCAAATTTTCGCTTGCTGGTGGAACACCAACCAGGGGCTAAAAATGCCAGTCAACCTTACTGTCGTGGTGGTGTCCCATTAATTTGGGTTTTGCCCCCACAGTATTGTGTGGGATCGCCCTTCTATACAACCATTCTTTTTTTTTGTCCGGGCTGTGAAGCTATGATGATCATCGTTGCATCGCCCTCTTGTACTGCATACCTATGGGGTTCTTTTATTGCGTTTTATGTTCGAAGCATCAGCATGTCCTTTCAGGAAATAATTTGTTACAGCTTTCAGGTTCGGGCACAAGAGGACGCTTGCGCCAAAAGAAGGCATCTCAAATTATTGCCTCATTTTATAAGGGTTGCCAACCTTGTGAAAAGCTGTTTGAATTGTTAGAGTATAAAAAAGGTTTGCAACCCTTGCGGAGAAACTGGAATTTACTCCATACAATTGGGCATCTTTTCCAGGTTGTTATCAGCGAAACATCAACCGCGGTTTATTTGGGTACTCTTGTACTTGAAACCATTAAGGAATTTTAATTGCGTTTTAAATTAACAATTTTTACCCCTTTAGGGGATGGGGGTAGCTTGATTTTTTTTTATTGAACAAACCAAAATATCACTGATTTACCCGTTGTGCAGTATAATTCGCCATGAATTTCCATTGATTTATATTTAAACTCTTGGGCTTGCATTTAATTTTGTGTCAGGCCGGTGAAAACTCCCACCATGAGAGTAAAAATGCGAAAACAAGCTTATAGATCATCTCTTACAAAAACAGCATCACACCAGGCAAGTTTGCCTTTACCATAAATGGGGTTATAAATATCCTGCAACTGATATCCACGGCTTAAAAGATACATTGCTATTTCAGGGAACAGGGGTTGATCCACGTATTGCTGAATGAAGTATGCTTCTGTATAAACAATGTCAATTTTTTTGTCAATCAATAACCTTTCCGCCCCTTTCAATGCATTTAATTCACTTCCCTGGATATCTAATTTTAATATGTGGATATGTTCCAGGTTATTTTCCTTAAAGCTGTCTTCAATAGTTTTTACAGGAACGGTTATCTGTTCCATATTTTTCACCTGCGGATCAGAATTTAAACCTGTAAGCTTTGAAGAAAGGAAGGAACTTGTATCCACACTTTTATTTACATAAAACAATAATTCCCCTTTTATATTGGAGATGCCACTGTTATCAATTGTAACATTTGCATTGTCTTTATATTTTAATTTTATTTCCTGTACCATTGGCGGATAAGGTTCAAATGCCACTATCCGTGAATCAGGGAAAAATTCAAGAAACCTGTCAATTGTTAATCCCCTGTTTGCCCCCACATCATAGATCACCAATGGTTTATTGCCAAACATTTCTTTAAAATAATCAAACTCATCTTTTTTGAAATCGCCTTTCGCTAAAGATTGTAAGTATCCGAGACCATGTACCTGAACATTAAAGCGTTTAAGAAAACCATTCAATTTGTTTTTAATACTCATTGCCCGGTCTTTAATTGCCTGCTGTTGATATTTTCCTTAAATAACGCTGTAGATAGCTCATCATCATATTGCCATTTCATTTCGAAGTAGCCATCCTTTTCAACTGCATTATTTTTTATGCTGCCCAACCAGTCGTTGGCCGGCATTACCACAAAAGCATTGGATAAAAATGCGGCGAAATAGCTAAAGGTACTGGTGGCAGATAACAGCAACACTTTGCTTGTACCCAGCAGTATAATATCCAGGATGTCCGCTTTTTTTTCCGCAAGTTTAACTGCCGGTAAATTAAGTAATTCAGCTATCTCCTCTTTGGCTGCATCTGTAAAAACTGTGACCGGCCATTCTTCACCAACTTCTTTCCTGATAATTTTAATGCCCTCAATAAAAAAAGATAACAGTGTTACTGTGCTCCCTAAATTAAAATCTCCCCGGCGGATATGGATGCCGATCACCGGCTGCTCAAATTTTTGCAACGCACTTTTTTTAGACGGGTGCAGCATTTTGAAAAGCTCGTCCCTGATTAAAACAGTATGATTACGAAGGGGGCCAAAAAGATCGTAACCGGTCATGACTTTATTAAACAGGTACATGGTATTATTGCTGGATAAATTTTCAGGCAACATTTCAACTTTGGGTTCAACAACAACTTTGCTAAACGGTACAAAATATTTAAACCTCATCCGTTTAAAGAAGCTACTCTCCCTGAAATATCTCCAGTACAGCCTTGTCTTTTTTTCCCGGCGCAGCAAAGCGCCCCATCTAAAACCAAACCAGCCCGATGTTATCAATTCTAAATTATTGAGGCGTGCAAAAACCAATGCCCTGGCCCAAAGCAACAACATATTGCCGAGGCCCGTTTTGGGAAATTTTACGTAAACGAGGGATTCGTGTGTCAGGGTAGTATTTTTGTATACCGAAAAGTTTACAGCCTTATTTATTTCTTGCTCTCTGAAAAACATGCCCGCCCAATAAGCTTTTTTATTATTTTCCTTATTTCACAGCTTCTACATATAAACTCTCCACTTTCCTTTCTAACCTGTCAATAAGAAGGCGGTTATCATTTCCAATACCAAAACCAGTTTTTTGTATTTTGATGAAGCCTGCTTTTTTTAGCAGCAATTCAAATGTTTCATAGTCATAAATAAACAAATGCCCGTGGCTCCTGAATATCCGGTTAATACTGATCATGCCTGTTTCTTCCTTTTCGCCGTAAGGCAAAACAATTGCGGCGTTCACTTTTCTTCTGTTATATAAATCACAGTAGATTTCACCGTCTGGCACAATGACCCTCAGCGTGCCACCCGGTTTCAATAACCTGTAAAATTCTTTTAAATTTTTCAGGCAACTGTCAAATGAAATATGTTCCAGGCAATGTTCGGTAAAAATGCCCTCCAAAGAATTACCCGGCAAGGGATAAGGTTTCTTACTTATGTCCCAGCAAATATCAATCCGGGGCTCCCACCCGTAATCAAGATTTATAAAATTGGGCAGGGAGTATGGGCCACAACCAACATTAAGTAGGGATTTAGTTTTAAAGCCGTTAAAATTAATGAATATTTTTTTCCCTCTAAATATTCTGCTTAACAACAATCGAACTTTTGAATAAGATGTAATAGAACGATTTAGGCTAATATTTTTAAATGACATAAATTATATTTAATTAAGTTTCCCTGATTGGAGTTCTCACGAACCTTATTTACACCTGTGGCCGGCGCCCCAACAGACTTGCTTGAGATAAATGGAACCTATTTTAAATTGCTCCGGTTATTAAATGTTATTGTCTAAAAATATTCTTTTAATTCGATGTACGAATTACGGTGGCCTTTAAATTTTAAAATCTTTGGACTGCAATTTTTAATGGTAAAATAGTTAATTTAAAAAGCCAGGGTTGAATATTTAACCCACTCAATTTTTCATGATCGGTTTTTTCACCACCATAAGGCATGGCGCCAACAACAGCCTGATGTAATAAAAGAGGGTTTCTTTCCATTACTCCTTTATAATAACTTTCCGCAACGCCTGTAATTAAAGAAGCTTTTTTAACAGCAATGGGTTCAAGGAAACGGGCAACATTTGTACTAAACCAATGACGGAAAAAAAAAATTATTAGTACCAGGAAAAAAATGAACCCAGGGGTCAATATAATCAATAGCATATTTTACCTGGGTTGAATGATGCAGCCAGCGGCCCAGCAAGGCGCAATAAAAGGATGGGATTGGGATGTATGGGAAATCAATTTTTTCTGATTGGATTATTTGCTTCGCTCTTTTGTACAACTGAAAAAAAAGCCCTTAAACCAATATCACCGATTAACCTCGGATTGGTAACCCGGAAGGCTTTTACTTTTTCAATCCTTAATGTTGGCGGTAATAATCTTTCTAAATTATGATCCAGTGTTTCTTCATAATATTTTTCATCCACTGTTAAAACGATGGGTTGCCAAGCAAATGATGGAAGGTGCTGCGCAAATAAACTGCTGCGATGTACAGCTGCCAGGTTGGACGGTGGGCAGTGGGGGGGAGATGATAAGGATTTTTCTCACTGAATTACCGCTAATAATTTTTTAGATTCTTTTTCCCAATTCAATTCATTATTTGCCAATTGATAATTGTAACACTTTTGAACATTCAGTTGTTCCCGGTTTTTATAATACTTTATTTTTTCCATCAAAGCCTGTTCATCATTGCTATCAAATGATTCACCCACGTTGTAAGTTTTGTTAAAGGCTGACTGCATGGATGTTTCAGAAAGTATGATAGCATTACCGGCAAGCAGGTAAGTAAATATTTTATTGGTAAGGCAGATATTTCTATTTACAGGACTGGTTAATTCAATCGCCATGCCTACATCAAACTGAGCAGCAAACGTGGGTACTTCTCCTGGTTGGATAATCCCTGCAAAATGCATATTATCCAACATTTCTACTGCATGGGTTTTAATATAATTTTTCATCGCATCATCGCACCTGCCTGCCAATGTGAGATGTATGGAAAAATCATTCAGTTTTCGCATTGCATTGATGAGTACCTCCAGGCCACGGTTAATGCCAATGGTTTGACTGAACCAAAATAAATTCAGGCTGTTGTCATCTTCATTCTTTTTTTTAAATACAGGTTGCTGTGTAAGTGGAAAACAATTGAGTATTGTGATGGCGGGCAATTGAAAATAGGGATGGTCCTTTTTAGTGGCCCCTGTTATCATTTCACTGGCAGTACTAAAATAATTAAGGAATGGAACATATTTATTTTCAAGGAAAATGATGCGTTGCAATGTTTGCTTTTCTTCCATATTAAATTCGCCCCGGTGGTAATCTTCAAAATCGAAACCGCATTTGGCCCCGTTAAAAATTGCCGCCTTTACAGCTACGGCCAGGGCACCAAGGTTATGCCCTATATACCAATCCGCCTTTATATTTTTTGCTTCCGCCAGCAATTCATCAAAGGCCCTGGCTTGTATTCTTTCCGCTAATAAAAAGTGCCCTGTAAAGCGCATTAAAATACCTGCTAATCTGCTGCGAAGCCGAGTAAATAAATAAAGCCATTTTTGATTGTGAGGGCTACCGCCTACCATTTTATATTTCCAGGCGACATGTTGTAACAATACCCTGTCTTTTTCTTCAGACCATTGGATAAAAAAACAATATAAAACAGCAACTTCGAAACCAGCCATCTGCAAGGCATTCGCTTCTTTTACAATTCGGGGATTACCAGAAGGCTGGCCTGTAGTGATAAGAACAATTTTTTTCAATTCTATTATTTTCATCTGTAAAAGGCTAAAACCTGTTTACATTTTTTTATGAACCGATAATGATTACCATCCCTGATTTGAAAAGCATGATACATTAATCCATTGTAAGTGGTTCCTAATCCAAATTGCCCTAACCTATATAAATTCCATTTAGGCAATTCTATTAAAGTAGGAACCCAATATTTAATTTTTAAATTTTTAATTAATGCCCGTTGAGTAAGTACACCTGCCACATCATTTTGATCGGTCTCGCAAAGCATTGGATAACCTAAAGTAGAATATGCTGATTTTCTAATACCCATAAAAAAAGGGGCAACGTAATTATTCCTACCGGAATTGAATTGATTGGCAGTTTGAACTGCTCCTACCAAATCGAAGCCGTTTACCAATTCCTGTAATAATATATATATACACTCTTTCTTCAATGGAATAGCGTCTATGTCAAAAAAAATCAAATACTTCTGTTCGCACTCTTTTAAAATTTTTTCCATGAATTCAGCATGTGTGATATTTTCAATTACCTGTACAAGGGGTATCGCAAAAAGCTGGAAAACTTCTTTTTGATAATATGGAACAGACTTCGGAATGTTTGAATTGCAAAAACTTATAATTAGTGTATTATTAAGTATGTCAGGGGGCAAATCAAATAAATATGTCAATTCACTATTTTCAGCAATCTTGTTTTTTCTTTTAGATAATTTGTATTTAAAGGTTTCTAATACATTTTTTACCAGGTACTTTATTAAAGCTATTTTCATTTATTGTGATGACTTAAAATTATTGTTATGATAGATCAAAGGTTTTCTTGATGCGAAACTCTCCAACCACCCATGGTAAGATGCTTCCATAAGAAGTTCATCTGCAACATATTTAAGAGGTATTGTTTGATTGTATAAAACTTCTGCACCATGCAATGAAATAGCATATCCATAAGTTCCTAAATAAACACCCCCTTTTAAAAAACTACGGAATTTTTTTGGATAGAAATCACCTGGGTATTTCCCAAAAGAAATATCATACATTTTGTTTTTTTTAAAATGGTGATACCACCGTAAAAATATATTTAAAAAACTTCGTTGGAATTTTACGATTTCTCCGTATCCAAAGTAGCATAAATCCCAATTAGAAGGTAATTGATTCATAACCCTTGTTAATTCGTTCCAATTAGAGCTTTCTAAAGATGAGTCATCTTCTAAAATTAATACACTTTTATAATTATTAATAATAACTTCTTTATATATACTCTGATGGCTTAATGCACAACCCAATTGACCACCTGATGAAAGTTTAAATCTATCATAAGCAATATTATTTTGAGCAAAATATTCAAGGGGAAATTGAAAGGGATGTTCTTTTTGAGGTACTAAATTTCTTCCTTCAATTCCTTCAAATAATGTGTAATTAAGGCCTGGAATTCTTTCTTGAAGGGAATTAATTCTGTTATTGGTTGCATTTACACTTATTACATAAATTTTATCAAAAAGGGTATTAATATTGGTAATCATTAGGCATTTTTAATTTGATTGATTTAAATACAAGGAATTTGATTCACTAAACCGAGCTAATAGATTATCCATGATATTTATTTAGGATCACAATATATTTTGCTACTCACAATTCAAGCTAAGATATTGCTTTGCAATTACACCTACATCAAAACGGCTCATGGCTTGCAGTCGGCAATCTGATCTAATTAAAATACTTGCTTTTCTTACTGCATCAATGATTTCCTTTTCAGATTGCACCTTTATACCCGTAATTCCTTCGTCAACTACTTCATTAACTGAGCCGAAATTAAACCCTATCACCGGTGTACCACATGCCATTGCCTCTATCATCACAATCCCAAAAGGTTCCTCCCATTGTATAGGAAATAAAAGGGCTTTACATTTACCCAACCATTCGTTTTTTTGTTCATCGTTTACCGGGCCAACGTATTTTATTTGATCTCCGTCAATAAAAGGTTCTACTTCATTTTTAAAATACGCCGCCTCTTCAGAAAGAGAAGAAATATTTCCTGCAATAATTAATTTATTATTAGTAGTTTTTGCAATTCCGATTGCTATATGGCATCCCTTCACTTTTTCGATTCTACCTAAAAAAATAAGTGGGGCATCTTCTGAAAGATGCTCTGTTAACGTGTAATTAGAAAAATTGATTGCATTGTACACAGTAATCCATTTTCCTGTAGCTGCGCCACGTGAAATAAGGTTATTGCTACACCCTGTAAATACAATATTTTGATTTGGTAATTTATTTATGATCCGTATATTTTTTCCGCTTATCTCACGGCCATAAGTCATTATTTTTTTTAAGGGATGATTCAGAATGGGTAATAGATAGAGAAGCCGGCCAAAATTATGTATAAGGTCAAATTCATTGCGATGCTTCCACAAAAATTTCCAGGCTAAAGGAATAGCCATTGCCGCATCCTTTTTTTTGGGAGGAAATCCTTCCTTACCAAAAGGATGCACTATACAACCTTCCACAGAAGAACCATTTGTAACCAACAAATGAACATTATGCCCTAGCCTGGTGTATTCCCTTGCAAACATATAAACCAGGCGCTCATGACCACCATAACCTTTGGGAGGTACCAGTATGCCAGGGTCCATCACCAATAGTATTTTCATAATTTCAACAACCAGATTTTTTTCGCTCACGAATAATTTCTGCATACAATGCGAAATGTTCTAAGGCAATCTCTTTAAACATTTTGGGGACGGGCAAATGCAACCTGGCGGCTTTCAATGTATCTAAATCATTTATCAAAAGTTTTAATCTATCAAGAAGATGACCACTATCTTTAAAACGGAATAACCATCCATAAACACCATCCGATATTTGCTCCGCATTTCCATAAACATCAGAGGCAAGTACCGGTAAACCCGCAGCAAAAGCTTCCTGAATTACCAGCGGGCTCATTTCTGAAAACGTGGAAGGCAAACAAAGCAAATGATACCTGGATAAGGTTGGAATAACTTCTTCAGAAGGAATAGTTCCCATCCAATGAATGTTATTTTTTGAGATTGATTTTAATTTACACTCCATGGCATAACCGTCTTCACCTTCCTGGCCATAAATATATAAAGCAATTTTTTCTTCCGGTAGTTTACAAACAGCATCTATCAGCAAATGCAAACCTTTCAATGAGCTTATGCGGCCAATGAAAACAATTTTTAATGGAAGGTTAACTATTGTATTATATAAATGTAACGGTGGTTCACTTGTCAATCCTTGCTTTATGTAAATGAGTTTTTCAGAAGGCACTGCATTCTTTTCCAAAATAATTTTATACCATTCTGTTAGTACCACAATTTTTTCCGCAAGCGATGAAAGTTTTAAAAGATCTTTTTTTATTTTATTGATAACAAACGGAAAACCCAGCGCTGTGCCGATAGTACTATTTAGCTTGGTTGTATCTATGTTTAATTTAAAAAGTGCGAGTGCGGATTTTCCAAGAAGTTGCGCCTTTATACCGGTTATGTTTTTTGACTGGTAAGCACATTCAGTACATCGTTTTATTTGTATAATGCCATCACATTTTTTTTCATCTTTATAAAATAACGACCCTCTAAAGCAGCTATAGCCAGCCAAATGAAATGTAAGCACAATTGGAATACTCAGATCATGCGCCGCCGTTACATGAAAAATATTTATTCCCCTGCCCGGAGCCAGTTCATGAAAATGAACAATATCGGGCTTCTCGATATTTAAAATATGAACAAACTCAATAAGACCATCTGGCTTGGTTTTACCCATTATCATGTTCCTGTCTTCCAAACTATTTTCTGCATATTTTATAACCCTTATCCTCTGGTGTTCATATTCAACCGTACTATCACTGCCCAGGTTAGGAATGATGACCACCGTTTCCATACCCATTGCTTTTAAATGCGCAGCAAGGCTGAAAGTATATATTTCTGTACCTGCAACGTAGTCAGGCAGGAAATGATGAAGGCAGAAAGCGATTTTCAAATAATGATTTTTTATTTAGCACATAAAATACTGCTCTATTAAACTATTGCTCCCTTATGCAAACTATTGTTTCCTTTTTTGTATAAATAGAAAAATTGTATTTAATTAAAGCAGAAAAAAAAGATTTAGAACAACCCTTTCTCATCCAATCGTGCAGTTCAATAAAAATTACTTTTGTATAGGGTAACCAATCTTCATAATTGCCTGAAAAAATTTCCAACTCTGCGCCTTCCACGTCCATTTTTAGTATATCTATTTCCGTACGCTTATATTTATTCATTATTTCATTTATTGAAACAGAAGGGATTGTATATTCATTTTCGAATGGTACTTCTTTACAAGTAAACCCCCAGTTACCATGATTAAGTTGATCTTCTATTTTAAGTATAGCATTTTTATTCCAGACACCAGCTTTTAACAATTCAATATTTTCATTTTCCCGGGTGTTTTTTTGAAGCATTTGGTAATTTGATGTTTCAGGCTCAATACAAACCATCTGAGCGGTTGGATATTTGTGGGCTAAGTAAACAGCGGATAATCCAATATTTGCTCCGGCATCAATTATAAATAAAGGATTGAAATTCAGGTTAAAACCATATTCCTGTTGAAAAAAAATCTGATCAAATACGGTAAAATCACTTAATCCCCTCCTTAAAAAAACAGGGGATGGATACCCTTTCAGAAAGACCTTGCTTTCTCCATTTTTTAAATATTTGCCATCATAAAAAAATCTTAAGCCACCAATTAATCCAAACTTTTTAATAAATCTTATAAGACCAATTATATCACTAATCATTTTATTTAAAATTTGGCGTCTTTGTTTACAATAAAAAAGTACAATAAAGGGTGTTATGTGCCCTTACTGAAATAAGCTGACGGGTGTTTTAAACCTACTTTATTTAATAAAAGATAACAGTACATTTTAAAGTCAGTTTTTTTTGATAAATACCATTTCATTTTATTACCTGCATCAGGGTCGTTTAAATAAAAGCTATATATAATACAGCGCTTTAAATTTCCCCAGACTATCTCATCACATGTATTTTTTATTCCAAGGTTTTTCTGAAACAACCTGATCAATGAACTATTTAAAGGAATTCTGTTTGCAGGATCCATCATCATGCTTTTATCACTGATACGGTAACAACTTGTTTTTTTATCATCGCACTTAAAATCATATTTAATTGCAATTTTTAACCACATATCCCAATCCTCATACATTAGCGTGTCGTCATAGCCATTCATCTCCCTTGCTATATCAGTCCGCAATAGAACAGAAGGATTTGGAATAAAATTAATATGCAGCAATTCTTTATAATTATCCGTTGTGTATTGCGGTTTATAACCTATTCTTGAATAATATTCCTCTTTCATCCTGCACCCATTTTCATCAACAAGGTAAATGCCGGAATAAATCAACCCAACATTATAATTACCTGTTTCAAAAATATTTACATGTCTTTCTATCTTATCTGGTAGTAACAGATCATCTGAATCCAATTTCTGAAAGTACTTTCCATTAGCATGTTTTAAAAGTATGTTACAGGTTTTTGTTAATCCTATATTCTGTGGATTTTGAATAATTGTTAAACTACGCTTGCTGCTTGTTGCCCATGTTTTAACTAAGGTAAACGTCCCGTCTGTAGAGCCATCATCCACCACAATGATCTCGAGATTAGGATATGTTTGATTTGCAACGCTATTAAGCGTTTCAATAATATAGCAGGCAGCATTAAACGCGGGGATACCAACGGTAACAAGCGGACTTATATTATCATGTATATCCATTCCTTAATTATATGTCATATTCTTTCTCAACAATTTGCCGGTACGAATAATCGCCTTTCATAAACAAATACCTAAAGTCGGCAATTTTAAAACCAAGTTCTTTATACAACCTGATACCATCCATAATTTTAAATTTTAAAAAACTGTGTTTTAATAATAACTTGACATTTCTAATGGCAACATTCTTCTTTATTTGGTCTATTGACAGATTGTAATTTTTATGACTCAATCTTACCACGATATCTTTATCAATGATCACATTTTGCCGGAAACCATCATACCCTTTGTGAAGTTTTGCAGAAGCCTGGCCAGGTGAAGTTCTCCAATACATCATGCCCGCTGGAACAAGTAATACCGGGGCCTCCAAAGCCACAAGTTTTTTAATGTAAGCATCCCCGCTAACAAAATTTACCGGCAATCCCCCAATTTTTTTTAACAGGCTGATTTTAAATAGTGTTTCAGAAAATCCAATCTGGCCAAACAGGTAATTCGCCAGGTATATCCATTTTATTGCCTCTTCCGGTGATAACAAAACTGGTAATTTCTCGTTGGGAAAATAATGCTCATGTATTCCCCATATCGAACCTGCCTTGTCAAAGGCTTCAATATAATCTGACAATTTCTGAAGTGTATCACCATACAGATAATCATCGCCATCCACAAACAAAAGATATTTCCCTGTTGATTGGCCAAGGGCAAAATTTCTGTTGGGATACTCAGTAATATTCCTTTGGTGGCGAAACGCCTTTATTCTTGGGTCATCGTAGGTCTTAATTATTTGCCAGGTTTCATCCGTTGAGCAATCATCTGATATGATATATTCAAAGTCAGGAAATGCACTATCAATAACACTTTCTATAGCCTGGCTAACCCATTGCGAAGAATTATAGGTAATGGTTACAATAGAAAAAAGGGGTTGGTTTATCAATGGTAAGTCAGCCTTAATTTTATTAGTTGATTGGTTTGATCATTAAAGCATGTTCCTGCATAACCAATGAATTGGAAGGGATGGATTGATGAACCAGGCAATTGGCGCCGATCACTACATTATCACCGATTGTAACATTTTTTAATACCGTAACATTTGAACCAAACCAGCAATTATCTCCTATAATTATTTTTCCAACATTATACCCTTGCTCAGAAATTAATTTTCCTGGTTCTTTATAATGATGGTTCATGTCATACATCCGGGTAGCTTCACCAAACTGGCAATTATTGCCAATTTGAATAGCTGAAAAACACTGAATGGAACAATGGTTATTAAAAAAATTATTATGGCCAATCGTTAATTTGCCGTTTAGGCCGGTTCTTAACTGGCAGTAATCCCTAAAAACCACCTCCTCTGAAATTTGAATTTGTGAATTACTATTATCAAAAAAAACCTTAAAATCTTTTCCCACATGAATAGGCCGGGCAACGTTAAACCTTCCTTTATATAAACTTCTATATTCCAATAATTTAAACCATATCCTCCAACGATCAATTAAAAAATTAATTCTCCGTTTAATTTTAAAGAAAAATGTTAACATGGTTTGACGCCTTTTATATCATTAATTTATAACCATACCGTTATTTAATGGTGGCAGCACAACCTACCCATCAAAAACTCTTTACTAATCCTTATTGTCACGATACAAATACACTCATTAACTGGAGTGCAGTATTCGCCTCATTATATTTTTGCCTTGCATCACCTCCAATTTTCTTTCTATTAAAAAACTGATAATTTTTATCCAGCAGCATTATTTTTTTAGAAAGTTCAGCCGCCTTGCCGGCCTCGTAAAAAAAACCATTCACACCATCTTCAATAATTTCCAGGCTACCGCCCGTATTGGCAGCTATCACTGGCAATCCGCATTTCAATGCTTCTACCGTAACACGCCCAAAGGCTTCATGGTGGCTGCACATAAGCAAAGCATGATGTTGAGCCAATAAAGAAACTGGTTCCATTGCAGGTCCGGAAAAATGGATGATAGCATCCATATTTTTGTTTTTAACGAATGCTTTTAAGCAGTGCAAATATTTATCATCGACTGCACTGCCAACGATATCGAGCGTAAATTCCAATCCCTTTTCCCGGCAAATCTCCAAAGCATGTAAGGCTTCCAAATGATTTTTAGATGGAGCTACCTGACCCAGCATGATCAAACTGAGCGGCCCTTTCTTTACAAATGCGGACAGCGCAACTTCCGGAATGATCACCGCATTGTGAACTATGAAAGCTTTGCTGTTTGACACAAAGGACTGATATTTTTTTCTAACTGCAACTGAATTAAAAACCAGCTTCCCCGATAACCGATCCATTACAACCGCTCCCCTTTTGAAACCACCGGCAATGGAAAACCCATGATCTTCTTCCCCAAATTCATGCACAAACCACAAATGTTTTATACCTATCTTTTTTGCGGCTATTGCTGCAACCGGTGTTGAGATGGTATTGGTTACCACATAATCAGGCCCGGTTTTTTTTATGAATGCGCTTATTTTTTTTACGGCAATATAATTTCTAAACCAACGTCTGAATTGTGTAGATATATTTGGTGGCGGCGCATATAAAGATTTCGTCCAGGAATAAAATTTTATCTTTTTAACCGGGATACTTAACTCCCCCGCTTTTAAATCCAGCTCACCATTCCCATACGGGATGATCACATAATTTTGAATGCCCCTGTGTTTAAGTATTTGTAAATATTCCAGCAGGCAACGGTTTGCACCGCTTAAACTTCCTTCATGTGCTAACCATACTATTTTCATGCTATTATGTCTAACTTAGAATGATCTGTTTAATTGCCCCGATTGTTATTCTCGTAATTTTTGCACCGGCCGGTTGGTTGTTCAAATGCGTTAGGATGATATATATTTTCTTTGTCTTTGAATTTCCTTTGGCATTGGTATTGTCAATTAAAAACTTTGTCCAGGCTGCCCTGTCCATCTTGTATTTGCAAACCGGGTGCAGATCTTTAAAAGCTGGATTGGTATACAATGCCTCAATAATCAATCTTTCTTCGTCCATAAATTTATGAAGTGAAGAAACTGTTTTCGATTCATCATGCAACCTGAAATTGACCAATATCTCCTCCAGGTATTTAACATTCGGATAAACGAATAAATACCTGATCAGCATATCCCAGTCGAATGCGTAATGAAATTGCTCATTTATTCCGCCACAATGAATAAAATATGCCCTTCTCATCCAAACACCTGGCTGAATAAATTGTACACCCTTATCCCAGCGCATCAGTCCTGCAGCGGAAAGATTTTGGTTGGCAATAATTTCGTTTTTATCCGCGGAAAAATTATTCACCCCTCCGGCTACCAAATCTACCTGCTGGTCATTAAATGCTTCTCCTATTTTTTGAAGAGCTCCCGGCTGCAGGTAATCATCTGAATTGAGCCAGTTAAAAATTTCACCGGTACAATGTTTTAACCCCTTGTTGATGGCATCTGCCTGGCCATTGTCTTTTTCACTAACCCAATATTTTAAGTGCGATGAATATTTTTTTATGATCTCAACTGTATTATCAGTACTTCCGCCATCAATGATAATGTATTGAAGGTTGGGATAGTTTTGATCCAATACCGAATTGATGGCTTGTTCGATATACTGGCCCTGGTTATAGGTGGGTGTAATAATAGATATTGCAGGCAAAGACCTGTTCAGATGATTGTCTTTCCCACCCCACGCCCCATTTTCATTTCCGGTCTTCTCCATTATCTTGATTACTATTAATTCAGGGGTATGTATTTTAACACACTATACCAGTTTTCTTATCCATAAGGAACCGCCCCTGTCTTTAAGACAAAGCGGCATATTATTCCTAAACCAATCTTCATGAAAATGTTCAAGAAATGTATTGAATAAAATAATCCCGTAATCATGATTATGCATTAAAAAAGCCTTTACCAAATAAATTTCATTCCATCCAAATCCGCTCCAGCCAAGTACCCATTCTTTAGGATATTCGAAAGGATAAAAAATATCATGAAAATGAATGAAGACACCTTTTTTTAATAGAGGCATTATTTCGAACAATATTTTATTTACATCACTTCCTGTTTTTGAAACATGGGTGCTATCAATAAATAAAAAGTCACCGTCTTCAAGGGTTTCAAATAAACTTTGATCTATATCCTGAAGATTTTTGACGATTATTGTATGTAATGCTTTATCGCCTGGTTTACACAATGAATAAAACCTTTCGGGAAAAGGCTCTATAAAAGTGAGGGCAATTGAATTGTTAAAAAAAAGCTCATTCGTATCCATCATAGCAACAGAAGAATAACCAGCGCCTATTTCAATAATTCTTTTAGGCTTGAAATGCCTCATCATTAGGTTTAAGAAAATGCCATCAGAATATGCATAAGCATTATTGTGGTAATAATACCTTAAATCGTTTTGTTTTTCGTGATCAAATGGAATTGAGGGATAGTTAGCAAACAATTCATTTAGGAGGAGCATTTGTTTTTCTTCATTCAGCTCTATTCCCGGAATCTTATTGGAGCTGATCGTAAATAGATAATCTTCCTTCGCCTTTACTTCCTCAGGGGATATGACAGGACTGTAATAGTGACCTGGCGGATATCCCTTTTTGTACAAAACCACATCGTTGAATAAAGCGCTAATGTAGGGCAGCCTGTTTAAAAGCTTTTTTAAAAAAAATTTCATTCCCCTATTATAATTTAATACTGTGTTTTAAACGTTTGGTTTGCAAAACGCTTAAAAGATTTGTTACCGTAATTATGTTTTGATAACCTGTTTAGACACCTGTCGTATTCTGCCTGCTAATTTTGTTACATACATTTTGATGTAAAATATAAATGGCAATCGCTTATAGGAGCACCATTTTTCTTTAACTATATTTTCTTCATACCTCATGTCCACTTTAATGGAAGTAGGGTGTTTGAGGGGAAAAATCATTTTATTTACAGGAACATTAGCAGCAGGGTTATTGCTATCCGTTACGCTCGTAGCGGTATCATCAAATCCAATATTTGTTACAAGATTCCGGCATGGAACAATGGAGACTTTTTTATTAACTATTTGATTATAGATCCAATGATAATCCCACCATTTTGTCTTTTCTGCATCAATTGACAGATTAAACCTTAACCTCCAGTATTTATACCAGTTAATATCAAAATCAAATAAATGTTGGCGCAGGCTATTATAAACAAAAAAAAGACGGTGCCTGGATTCACGCCAACCCTTTAAATCATAATCAATCATTAAAAAACTCCTGCGCCAGGTGGCCCAACCGGTCATATTCATAAACCGCGTAAATGTATATGAATTGCCATTAGTCAATTCGTATCCCACGTTGCCTCCGTTAATGGTAAATACCCTATCATCGGTGCGGTAATAAACCAGTAACTCCTTGCAATATGGAAAAAAATCTTCACCGGGTACACAATCATCTTCAAGGATTATTCCTTCCTCTACATGTTGGAAAAACCATGCTAACCCTTTGCGGGGGTTTAAAGCCACACCCAAATTTTGTGATTGAAATAGCCTGTTGACTTCACATGGCCAGGACAGGCTATCAAAAAGTTTTCTCACTGCTAAACTATTCTCTGCATCATCTTCTATATTCAGGCGAGGGCCATCGGCAGCTACAAAAATTCTTGCAGGTTTTATCTTTTCCAAAGCCTGAAGAACCCTTTTAGTCTTATCCGGCCTGTTAAAAACGATCATTAGTATGGGAACATTAAACATGTATGGAATAATTATTTCACAGATACAAAAAAATTAGTTGGGCCTACCCAGCTAATAAATTCATATTCTTTATCTTTTAAAAAGTTCACAATTGATGAGTTTTGCATTTTTTCCATATTTGAATGTTCCTCCACACAAATGTATAAAGGCCGATATCTATCCCAATCGTTTGAACGAAGAACTTCTTCATCAGCCCCTTCTGTATCTATTGTCATAAAATCTATTTTGGTTAAGCCCGCAGGCAAATAATTATCCAATAAAACTGAAAGAGGTTTACATTGAACCTTTACTATCTCCATTGGTTCTTTATTAAATGTTTCCTTAACAAACTGCACTCCTTTAGATGTGATAGTATTTACTGCCGTCATATCATACATATATAAATCAAGGTCTTTTTGTTCAGTGCCAACAGCGCATTCAATATTTATATCACCAGGCCGCATTTCATCAAACCGCTACATAATACCAGGCGTCGCATCAATATTAATTTCACGCCATCCCCTTTTATAAAAATGATAGGTATTGGATAACTGTATAGGATGATATGCACCTATATCAATATAAAACCCTTGTTGCTGTCGCAAAAAATAAAAATTAAGTAACATATCTTCCCAAAATTGAGAATAAGAAATATTAGACATTGGCAATACTTTCCTTTCGATAATTTTGAGAATTCGATTTTTAAATTTAAAATAATTTTTTGCACCGATAAGTTTTATTATCAATTGAGTACCCATATTTAAACTTTAAAAGTTATTGGAAAAAACTAAACATTGAATGATCTATATTCTGCTTTAAAATAATTTATATCCACTACAAAATCATCTGCTAACATTTTCTTTAATGTATCTAAAGGAGAAGCAAGAAAATAATAATATTCAACCTTGCAAACATTTGCCAGGAGATAGTAACTATAGTTATACTTATCATCATTACGTCTTATTTCCATTACTTTAGTTTTCTCAGGCATAAACATAATATTTGTTAATCCGGCACCATGTACTGCAATAAAATGAGAACAATTAGAAAATAAATTTATTTGCTCCGTTAATGAATATTTTTCTGCTTCTATAATCATATAGCCCTCTTTTGCTAAAAAGTCTTCTAATTCGCAGTAGGGAAAGCTTCGTCTGGAACTGGTACATCGACGGGTGATAAAAATCTTTTTAGACCCCGTAATTAAAGTAATACCCAACTCCTTTTTTGAGTCAGCAATAACAGGCTTCAGGTAATCCGGATGTTGCCCACCTGAACCGCAAGTTAAAGAAGGTATATAGAGCGTTTGAAAAAATACGATGTTCTTTTTAGGAATAAATTTAAACTCCCAATTTAATAATTTTAACGAGTTTGAAATAAACTCAAACCTTGCGTAATCAACTGGTAAAAGAACAATACACTTTTTATAATTCTTTTCATACAAATACAATTTAGGCAAACACTCAGTTAGCCAATGAAAATAATTATGAGAATAATGATCATGAATAATAATTGCAGTTTTGAAATATTTAAATGAATAAATAAACGCTACCAATTTAATTATGGACTTTTTTGAAATTTTATTTTGAGTCCAAAAGTCTATGAAATAGCATTTATGTATTTTAATTGGAGGCTCTCCACAATCTTTGTGGGTTGCCATATTTTGAAATATCCCATCATCGGAATTATTATTAAAAGGTTTTTTTAAAGAGAAAATATTAGCCACTTATAAATACTATATTTAAACAAATTCTTTAGAACCCGGTTGTTAAAGAAAGGAATAGGTAATGATTATGATAATCCGAATCTATAATTATTTAGAGGCAATTTTACAAATTGCGGTAAAAGCCCTGGCTTTAGTTTCTGGCCTACTAAAAACTATTTGTAAAACCGGTTTAACCATTAATGAAATACTTTTCCATCATTTTTAAAATAAAGGGCTTTCTTAATCCTTTCGCATTAAAGGGGTTTGCATATTCACCTAAAATACGTGCCCAGCGTAAATAAAAAGATTTCTTACCATCTGAATGAAAATGTATTCGGTAAGCTGCATAAAGGGACTTTATTATGTCTATATTACCTCCTAATCTACCCACTAATTTTTCTTCCGGAAAAACCTGATTGACAGCTTTAAAATAAGATGAACTGGTATAGTAAACCTGTTTTTTTAAATAGGCAGGTGTAGCTTTTCGAATATCAATTAAATGCGTGATCAACAATTGGGGTGAAACACCCGCATTTAATCCATTCTTTATACATAAAAGAACCATTTGGGTATCTCCACCACTTGATAAACTCTTACCTACCCTATCTGACATCGTCAATATGCCACGTGTACACAACTTAACGTATTCAAGCGCTGTGCTTTTTATTATAACAAGACCAGTTCCGTTTGGGTAACAATCCTGGTATGTTTTTTTATTATCCGTTTCTATTTTCTCTGCTGTTCGTTCCTGAAAAAGATGCTTTTGTGATTGAATCCAATCCGGCACATTTTCCCCGCTAAATTCAACTTTGATATTACCCGGCCCCCACGCACCTACTTTCGGGCATTGATCAATTACTTTTTTAGCCTCCATGAGGTAATCTTTTGCGGGCTCATTATCATCATCAAAAAAAACTAACCATTCGGCATTACTAGCTTTTATTGCTGCTATTCTTGCGTTGGTTAAGCCGGGTTTTTTCTCTGTGATAATTCTTGCATTTTGTTTTGCTGAAAGAAAGGATTGAACAGTTTCATCCTGGCTCAATGCAGGAGAAGAATTATTATCAACAATGATCACTTCACAGTCAGGTGAGGACAAATCAAAATGAAGAATAGCATTTAACAATTTTTCAAAAATGGAATGGTTGGGATTATAACTACAAATGATGATTGAAAAAAACATTGGGGAACTGCTTTATTATTTATTATTTATGGTAAATGTACGTTAGATGTACTTTTTATTTTGCGGATCTCAAATAGCAATCCAATCAGAAGGGTAATGATTTTCATAACAAAGAGATTTATCAATAAAAGGGCGGGCCGGTCTTATTACTATCTTATTTACATTTTGGTTGAGCCAGGCACCCCACCACGAAAATGAACTATTGGCAATAACCTGGTGTTTGCATTTCGACATCAGGTAAAGCTGCATGTAATCTTTATCCCATTCAGGGTCTTCACAAAAAAGCATGCTACCATCTTCAAAAACTTGTTTACACCATGGTATGTCATCAGAAAAAAAGATGATAGCAGGATCATTTATTTTTTGCTTTATGATATGCAAAGCATTTCTGTAATAATGTTCTCCTACAAAACCATAGCGTTCGTCCTGCAGGTAATCAGTTCGCCGGATATGAACGGCAACCGTATCTGAACGCTGCATAAAATCAGGAAAAGCCGGAACATTAAAAGGTTTTAATTCTTTTAGCAATTGTTCACGAATTGAAATGAAGTAGGTTTCAGATTGCCAGAAGCCTTTCAAACTTGTAAAGAGTTTACAACCACCTTTTAAGTTATTATGTATTGAAAAACCTTCCTCTGTTATATTGCCAAACAAGCCTAGTAAACTAATTAACTTATTTAGTTTTGCTTTATTTGCGAATGTTTTTTTTAAATAGCTGTTATGTAAAATTTTGCCCCTGATATGGTAATGTAATAAGGTAAATTTTCTGTTTAGGTAATCATCTCTATAGTTACTTGTATCGAACAACAAAAAATCACTTTTTTTTACAAGTGCACGAGCTGTAGCGTATTGAAATAATTGATTGCCTAAACCTCCTGTAAATTTTATTTTTAGAAACATATCTATTTGTCTATAAACCACCATCTTTTAGACACAAAAATTGAATTAATGTTTGTATTAGCATATTCAAAATAACCAGCTTCTTCAATAAATTTACACAATGCAAATCTTTTTGAGCCGGTGCCATCCGGGGTGTAATTTATTGTTTCTATGCAAAGTACCTTGGGTGCAAATTGGCTGAAGTCCAGGGATTTTATGATATCAAAATCCACACCTTCTGCATCAATAGAAATAAGGTCAGGTGGTTTATCATCAAAATATTTTATTAAGACTTCGCTAATAGGCACCATTTTTATTTTTTTTATTTCTTTTAACCGGCTCCCCATATTTTCAAGGGCTACTTTCTCTTTTACTGAGAATGTATTCAATAATTCATCTTCCATGATATAAAAATCAAACTCACCCTTTGTGGCACCAATACCAATGTTAAGGCTGATATCGGCCGGCCTCGTTATTATAAATTTTTCTATTGCGGATGGGTTGGCATCAATATTTACAACTCTTGATCCTTTCAAAAAAAACTTATAGGTATTGTTTAAAGCTATCGGATGATAAGCACCAATATCAAGACAAGTTGGTTTGTCTATATTTCTTAACCGAAAGATATATTCTATAATAATATCCTCTCCTGATTGGGAGTAAGATATCATTTCGAATTGCCTTGAAACGTTTGTTTTAACAGGGGCAATATTGAATACATTTTTAATGAAATTTTTGATACTCATTTTTTAAAAAAATTACATTGAAATTTGGTGGAATTAGAATTTGCGCAGAAATTTTAGATATAATTTACCGAGTGAACGAGAAAAAGCTTTAAGAGTAAGATATGTTTTGATACTATGGTGAATGCGACCGTTATACCCGCAATTTCTTACATCGCCTGTATTTCCGATTTCATAATTATCACAAATGCTTATTGCGTGCAGAACACATGTTTTTAATGCTTCGCTGGTATAACTGTCCTTTCGGCCATAAATTTTTTCTATCAGATATAAGTATTCAAAAATTTCTACCTCTTTATTATTGATACATTCATCAGAAACCCTGCCTTCCGATAAAAATGTAACAACCAGCAATTCCGGTGCGTAGGCGATATTATTATTACTGTTAACTTGTCGTATGTAGTATTCTTTATCCACCTGCCATTTCATTTTTGGATCGAATTGTAATTCCGGATTTCTTCTAATAATAGATGTGCTCGGTGCACCAATCAAATTTGAATTATACAGCAATAATGGGTTCACTTTTATTTCGCTTAATTGTGCTTGTGAAATATCATGCACCCAGCCGTCACCGTTGGGTAGCCTTGCCTGGGTTGCAGAAAAAGCAAAATCAACCTCAGGGCTATCATCCAGTAATGCCACATATTTTGCAAGGCTGTCATTATAATTCATCCAGTCGTCATGATGCAATATCTTGATATAGTCACCGGAAGATTTATGGATAGCCTCATTCCAGTTTTCCGGTGTTCCAAGCCTTAAAGGATTTTTATAGTATTTAATAATGTCA